>JAUVYD010000145.1 GCA_030603265.1 Dehalococcoidia bacterium | reverse complement strand
GAGCCCCTCCTCCGTGCGTTCCTGGAACTGGACATGCCCTTCGTGTGTCAGTATGCCAACCAGCGTGACTCCCGGAAGGTCGGATATCTGCCTGGCTGTGGAAAGCGCTTCCTCTCCCGGAAGGACGCCGCAGCGGTTCATGCCGACATTGATGTCGAGAAGTACCGGCAATGGCTTGCTCACAGCCTGTCCGAGCTCTGACAGTCCCCGGGCGACCTCCACACTGTCCAGTGATACCGAGATATCCGCGAATTCGAGCAAGCGGCGCAGTCGCGCCAGCTTGATTTCGCCGCATACGGGGTATGCGATTCTGATGTCCTTGATGCCGGCATAGGCCATCACCTCGGCTTCCCCGACCTTGGCTACGGTGACTCCATGTGCTCCGGCGGCAAGCTGCTGCCGTGCGATTTCCACGCTCTTGTGTGTCTTGGTGTGGGGCCTGAGATTCACACCGGCGTTTCGTGTCAACGCAGCCATCTCGGCGATGTTGGAATCCATCTTGTCGAGGTCCACTACCAGCGACGGCGTGTCCAGGAATGGATACAAGCTATCTGTCTTCATGCTGTCTCCTGGCGCTTCGATGCCTGCTCAAGATTTGCACTCGGCAGGATTGTCTTCTTGATTTGTCGTCCTCTCCGGAGAACGCTCATTGTCTATTTGTCGAGCAGTGCCGCGCGCACGCTTTGCTTGACCACATCTGTCAGCTCGCGGGCGAGATTGATTGACTCGATTACAACAGTGTCGGGCATGCCATGGTTGACAACGAGGTTCACACGGATGCTCGGTTTGCCGGAGGCAAGCCTGCTGACGACCTCACGGGCACTGCGACCTGTGGTCGGCTCGTCGAGGGTCAACTCGAGGGCCGGATAGCCACAATTCCCGGGCATTATCCTGCAGCGGACACCCGCCAGGTCGGATAGCCCGGCCGAGATGCCTCTGACGGCGTTTTCCGCCACGGCCGTGTCCCGTTCGAACCCGCCGCTGGTGAAATCGTCCAGCGCCACAAGGAGACCGATGATGTCTTCCTTGGAGACTTTCATCCCGCGACCAATCCCGTGTTCCGGCCGGCCCGCGAGACGGCTCCTGGGGATAAGGCTTTCCGGTGGCTCCCACTCCTCGAAGTCCTCTCCTGCCATGTCGAGCATCTGCAGAACAGCCGAGGCAATCAAGTCACGCCTGCCGCAGAGGATTCCGCTCGCCTGGGGGCCGCGGATGCCCTTTCCACCGCTGATACATACAAGGTCTGCTCCCATGTCGATGAACGTGTGGAGTTGCTCAGAAGGGCCAACCTCGGCGGCGGCATCCACGATTACCGGAACTCCACACTTCCTTGCCACGCGTACCACTTCTTCGAAAGGAGGATGGCTCTCCGGCCGGACTGCGTATCCTATGGCCACGGTAGACTCCGTGACGGCAGCTTCAATCTCCCAGCCTTTCACAATGTGAACCTGGTGCGGCGGACTTGTGTCGTTCGGGATTCCAACACCGACCAGCGTGGCCCCTGCAGCACGAATAGCGTGGTCATAGCCGCTTATCTGGTGCCACGGCATCACGACTTCGTTCTTCATGCCACGGGTATCGGGAAGCCTGTTTATCTTGCCGATATCCAGTCCTGCGATGCAGGCCGCGGTGCCCAGCGTCAGGGCGGCGGCTGCCCCTGCCGTGACGATGCCGGCCTCCGCATGCGTGACGCCTGCAATTGCCTTGCTTGCGGCTGCCTGCAGCTCAGCGAGGTCAACCGAGTACCCCGCTGCTTCACGCATGGCATCCAGCGCAGGAGACATCATCAAGGCGCCGCCGTAGCGTGTGGCGGGGCCGGCCAGATTGATGAACGGCCTCACCCCGTAGTTCTCGTAGATACTTTGCTCTGCCACTATCACTCCTTCTGGCTCAGCGGTTCTCCACATCTCCCGGTCCCGGGCCTTCCAGATGCTCTCTAATGCTCGCGACTTTCTCGTCTCAGAATCGCTTAGGCACGAAAATCAATCCAGCTATAGGGCAGTCCCCGCGCCGGCGCATGGGCGGTTGACTCTACGAGCCAACGTAGGCTATGGCCTCGATCTCCACCAGCATGCCTTTCAGCGCAAGACTGGCCCCGACGGTGGCTCTCGCCGGATAGGGTTCAGCGAAGAACTCCTTGTAGGCGGCATTCATGCCCGCGAAGTTGGCCATGTCTGTGAGATAGACATTCACTTTGACGACATCAGCGAGGCTTGCGCCGCCTGCCTCGAGGACGGCCTTGATGTTCTTGAAAGTCTGTGTGGTCTGCTCGCCGACATCTGCACCGACAAGCTTTCCGGTGGCCGGGTCGAGGGGGCCCTGACCTGAGACGTACACGTAGTCGCCGGCTCTCCAGCCTGCCGCGAAGGGACCTATCGCCGCGGGAGCCTTGTCTGTAACGATTACCTGTTTCACTCTACTGACTCCTTTCTTGCTCTACATGCGCAGCCGCATCCTAGAGACAGAAAGCGGACTGCGAATTGGCGCTGCTTGCGATTGAATGGTGTTGCTGCTTCCTGGTGTGGACCATCGTTACCACGTCCTGCTAAACGCATTCTCGCTGCAGCCAGTTGCTGCGCACTCTAGCTAGGCGTTCTTGGCTTTGTCAATAGATGGAATTGCCCGACGAGAGTCGCCGCAGGGAAGCGGCCTCTCCCTCCTGGGCCATGGCGCGGGCAATGGAAGTCCTGCGAGAACGTCATAGTGGAGAGCGGCTCAATGGCCCCCGGATCGGGAATGAAGGTCTCCCCTCCGTGGCGTTCTGCTACAGCCTCGTTCCGAGTCGCCGCCGGTGGAACGGGGTCATGCGACATAACACGCCATCGCAACCGCGCAAAGTGCCTGGTTCAGGTTGTGATGCGCGAGCACCGGCCGGCAGAGCGGCAGCGTGGCAAGGCTCCTGCTATTCAGGGCTGCAGGATATCTGTTAGACTCGACGGCACATGCCACGGGGTACTGCAGGTCCACCTGCCAGAGGAACTCCGGTCGGGACAGGTAGAAATCCGGATGCTATCGGGCGGCCGACGCGCGCCGTGGTCGACCTTGGCGCCATCTCTCACAATGTGGCGGGAATTCGTCAGAAGGTCGGCTCGCGGACGGGCGTCATTGCTGTTGTCAAAGCTGATGGCTACGGACACGGCGCAGTGCGGGTCGCACATGCAGCTCTGGCTGCCGGGGCAGAGTCGCTGGCGGTGGCCATTCCGGAGGAAGGGCGCGTTCTTCGGGAAGCCGGCATCGGTGTTCCCATACTGGTAATGGGACTTGTTCAGCCGGAGGAAGCCTGCAAGGCGATTGAGTGGGGTCTGGAGCAGACGGTCGCCTCGGTGGAGTTGCTGCAGGCCCTTGATTGCGAGGCACGCAGGGCGTCCGTTGAAGCCAGGATTCACGTCAAGGTGGACACGGGGATGGGCCGGATCGGTCTGCAGCCTGAAGACGTGGTTTCCTTCGTGCGGCAGGCGAAGCAGCTTCAGAACGTTAACCTGTACGGCCTCTACAGTCACTTCGCTACAGCGGACGAACGCGACAAGGCATTCGCGGTCCGCCAGCTTGGCTCTTTCAACTCGGTCGTTGAGCAACTTCGAGATGCGGGCCTGAGTATTCCGATGAAGCACATGGCCAACAGTGCAGCCGTGCTCGAGCTGCCGGACTCATACTTCGACGCAGTGAGACCGGGCATCATCATCTACGGACTGTATCCCTCGAGCGAAGTTGAACACACAATCAAGCTGAAGCCTGCCATGTCCCTCAGGACGCGGATAGCGCACGTGAAGACGGTGGGACCGGGAACTCCAATCAGCTACGGCAGAACGCACGTGACCGGGGGGCAGGCGGTGGTGGGGACACTCCCCCTGGGGTATGCGGACGGCTACAATCGTCGGCTCTCCAACAGGGCGGAAGTCTGGGTCAACGGGTCTCGTGCTCCCATAGTCGGGCGAGTCTGCATGGACATGTGCATGGTCGACCTGTCCGGCGTACCGGGGGCCAGGGCCGGTGATGAGGTGGAGCTGTTCGGGCAGCACATCCCCGCCGAAGAGATTGCAGACACCATTGGAACCATCAACTACGAGGTGGTCTGCGCGGTAGGTCCGCGAGTGCCACGACTGTACATAAAGGACTCAGAGCCCTGGGCTGGCAGCCAGTCATAACGGACCCCGGTCATTCCGCACCAGGACGCGTGACAGCCAGGCTGCGGCACAGGCGAAGCGAGTTGCCTCCTCTCATACAGAACAGCGAAGAAACGTTGAGTCTGCCGGTCTGAGCTTCGCTGACCGCCTTACTCGCTTCTGATGCCCGCTATGTTCTGGGCCAACTTCTTCTTCTTCTCGATGTCAGCGTTGCGCAGGACCGTCATGCGATGCGTCTCCGGAGAGCCGGCGCCGTGAATGTTGGAGACGATATCCCTGCTTTCGAAGGCCAGCTTCTCGATGAAGCGGAATATGCGCATTCGGTCCTCAACAGCAACTCCGTCCGCGCCCATCAGGTACTTCGACAATAGCGGCCCGATTTCCGGGTTTGCGAAGTCTTTGTCCGAAGGAAGGTCGGTTGTTGTTCCGCCGGCAATCTCAATCATCATTCTGATGACCTCGTGCAGGTCCTTGCCCTCGAAGAGCTTCGAGACATTTGAGAGCACCGGGTCAACCGTCTGGATGCCCGAGGGGGTAGGTTTGGAATCCACCGAGGCGGCTATGGAGCAGCCGTAGATGGCCTCCGTTATCGTGAGCATCTCCGCCAGCTTGGTG
>JAUVYD010000105.1 GCA_030603265.1 Dehalococcoidia bacterium | reverse complement strand
GGGAGGAGTACCTCGCGCTTGTTGCCGGGGCTGAAATAGGCCCCGCTCACTATCTTGACATCGCTCACTAGGGGGCGTGTATCCGAGGGGAGGGAAACAATTCGCGCTTCCACCCTCTGTCCGCCCTCGGTGTCGAGGTCCAGCTTCACGTTTCCGACTAGCTGCCCCTCGGCCTGCACGCCGGGTATGCTATCCATCTCCCTGACGGCGCGCTCGGGCAAATAGTCAACGGTGATGAAATAGTCCCCCATGCGAAGGACATCGTACGTGTACTCGTACGATACATGCAGATTCTGATACGAGGCGTAGACGCCCACGAATGCGGCGATGCCGAGGGCGATAACGGCGGCTACCGCGCCGAATTGTGCCTTGGAACCGCCCATGTCGCGGAGCAGTTTCCGCTGCAGGTTATTGATTGCTACCATCTCAGTTCGTCTGGATCGAGAGGGTTATCGTTCACCGTGATATCTGCAATCTTGCCGTCGCGAAGTCGGATCACGCGGTCAGCGATGTCTCCTATCGGAGCATTGTGAGTGACTACACACATGACCTTGTTGTTCACGCGGTTCAGTTCGCGCAGGAGCTTGAATATCTTCTTTCCTGTCTCGAAGTCGAGGCTGCCGGATGGCTCGTCGCAGAGCATGACAGAGGGGTTCGTCGCAAGTGCCCGCGCGACCGCGACCCTCTGGTTCTCGCCTCCCGAGAGTTCCGAGGGGAAGTGCTTCTTCCGTTCTCCCAGCCCTACCGCGTCGAGTAGCTCGTCGACAGCCCCGTGGTCGTTCACGAGATCGGCTGCGAACTCCACGTTCTCTCTGGCTGTAAGGGTGGGAATGAGGTTGAAGAACTGGAAGATGAAGCCTATCTGGGTCCTGCGGAACGATGTCAATCCGCGTGACGAGAGCCCTGTCACGTCGATGCCGTTCACCATCACCTGGCCTGATGTCGGGGAATCGAGGCCGCCCATCACGTTCAGCAGGGTGGTCTTGCCCGAGCCGCTGGGGCCGAGGAACACGATGAACTCCCCGGGCCAGACTTCGAGGCTGATGTCATCAAGCGCCCTCACCTCAACCTTGCCCATCTGGTAGACCTTGGAGACGTGCTCCAGCCTGATGGTCGGCTCCTGAGTGGGCCGTCCCTGCTCCTCTCTCTCACGAAGGCTTGTCACAGCGGGTCTCCTTTGTTTGCCTCATCTAACTCTGAGAACAGGTGGTATGGGGCGCGTCGAACATCATCTTTGCAGGTGGTCTTCGCGGGACTCCCGGCCGAAAGCGGCACCGCAAATGCTCCTGAGTGCTTTGTCATCCATTCGGATACGTGGCGGGGGTCAGTAGTCCGAGTTGGCTTCACTTTCGCTCCTCTTGATTGGCGCCAAGTCCCGAGATGACGAGGGACAGGTTGCGCCGTATCGCCAACTGCGCAGCCTTGACATCTCCCTCGATGTCGAGGAGGAATCGCGTGTACGGATAGGTGACAGCTGAGTAGCATACCAGTGCAGCTTCCTCCGCCGTCACGTCTGCCCGAATCTGGTTGTCTGCCTCGTAGTGCAGCGCGAGTTGTCGACACTGCTCCATGAACGCCATCTTCATGCGGTATGTGTGCTGGCCGTAGGCGAACTGCTTGCTGACCGCCATGGCGAGGAACTCCTGCATGAGTCTCTTGCTGGCTGTTCGCGCCATCCCGTCAAGGTAAGTGCTGAAGAGGGCCGCCATGCCGTCGACCATGTCCTGCGGAGGATCGTTCACCACTGCTGCGCCCCGGGCCAGTTCACCCTCTATGTACCCTGCGAGGAGCGCGTGAAGCAGCTCGTTCTTGGAGCCGAAGTAGTTGTAGACTGTGGCCACGCCCACCTCGGCCCTGGCCGCGATCTCC
This sequence comes from Dehalococcoidia bacterium, assembly GCA_030603265.1. Lineage (GTDB taxonomy): Bacteria > Chloroflexota > Dehalococcoidia > GIF9 > AB-539-J10 > SKVJ01. Next base: position 4,079 of record JAUVYD010000105.1, on the reverse strand, counting down.
TCCACGGATGTCTCGTCGTAGCCCTTCTCCCCTATCAAGGCAGTAGCCGCATCGAGTATCTCGCGGCTCCGGCGCTCCTTCTGTCTCTCTCTCAAAGACGTCATAGGCTGACTCCCAATATATATCGCAGTCTTGTTATATAGAATACTATTAAATAGTAGATGCCTATGCGTTACGTGTCAAGCCCTTCTGCTCCTGTGAGTCCGTTTTCCCGGGCGAATATGCGGATGAATCGGACAGAGAAACGCCGCACCATGGGTGGCCGTGGTGCGGCGTGCAGACTCGAGAGAAGGGATTCTTCCTAGGAACGCAGGCTACGGGCGATGACCTCACGGTGTATCTCGTTTGTGCCCTCGTATATCTCGATGAGCTTCGCGTCCCGGTAGTAGCGCTCGACGGCCATGTCTTTGGTGCAGCCGTAGCCTCCGTGAAGCTGGACGGCCTTTCGCGCCAGGTCTGCCGCCATCTCGGCGGCGAACAGCTTCGCCTTGGCCGCCTCAGCCGAATAGCGCTTGCCGGCGTCGGCCATGCGCGCCGCTCGGTACGCGAGGAGCCTGGCTGCGTCGAGTTGAACCGACATGTCCGCCAGCATCCACTGCACGCCCTGGAAGTTCCCTATCGGCTGTCCGAACTGCTCCCTCTCTGCGGTGTAGGTGAGTGTGGCCTCCAGTGCCGCATCAGCCAGACCGATGGCCTGTCCGGCACAGTGGATTCTGCCAAGATCGAGCGAGCCCAACGCGATGCGCAAGCCTCTCCCCTCCTCTCCGAGGAGGGCCGAGGACGGTACACGGCAGTCCTTGAAGAACAGCTCGGCCGCGCTGCTGGCGCGGAGGCCGAGCACGTCCTCGGCCTTGCCCGCTGTGAAACCGGGAGTCCCCTTCTCCACGAGGAAGGCGGTGATACCCCTGGCACCGCGGGACCGGTCGACCGTTGCAAAGACCAGGACGATATCTCCCACATCTCCAGCAGTGATGAAGGTCTTGGAGCCGTTGATGACCCATTCATCGCCGTCTCGCGTGGCCGTCGTCGATATGTTCGCCGCGTCACTGCCCGCGGCCGGCTCTGTGATGGCGACACAGATTATCGTCTCTCCAGATATCGCAGGAGGGATGTAGCGCCTGCGCTGTTCTTCAGTGCCGTACTTGAGGACTGCGTTCGTGAAGATGCCTGTAGGGGCGCCGAATATGGACGCGAGCGACACGCTGGCGCGGGCAATCTCGATTGAGGCGATGAGGAACTCCATCGTTGTGCCACCGAGGCCGCCGTACTCCGCAGGGACGAGTATGCCGAACAGACCGTAGTCGGCGAACTTCCCGACGGCCTCGCACGCGTATTCATTGCGTCTTTCCCATTCGTCAACGTGTGGCGCGAGCTCCTTCTTGACGAAGTCGCGAACGTCTTTCTTGAAACCAAGCTCGTTGTCTGTCAGGAGGCTATCCATGGATTCCACTTCCTTTCCCGAGTAGTGTGCCGGGAACCCGCGCGATACAATCGACTGTCCGCCGTGGGGCGCCAGACCTCCAAGTATACGGCGGCACTCACGTAGCTCGCAAACAGGGTAGGTACACGCTGTCCTCGCCCCGAGTCCTTCTCCTGCGAAGGCCCCGTGCTATAATCGCGAGAACCCCGTAGTTACGAAAGAAAGACACGTCGTGGAGCGCAGAAAGGTCATTATCGCCGAGCACATCCACCCTGCGGGGCTTGAGCTCCTGCAGCGAGAGACCGAGTTGCTCTACCTCCCTGACGTGCCTGACTGTCAGCTTGCGGACGTTATCGGTGAGGCCCACGGGCTCGGCGTCAGACTGGCCCGCGTGACGGCTGAACTCATCGCGAAAGCTCCCGGGTTGCAGGTCATTGCGAAGCATGGGGTCGGCTACGACAATATCGATGTTGTGGCGGCAACCGCGAGAAGAATCGTGGTTGTCAACACTCCGAAAGCCAATTCAGTATCAGTCGCGGAGCACATATTGTCGCTCATGCTCTGCCTGGCCAACCGGATATGCGCGGCGAACGCTGACCTGAGATCGGGCCGCTTCCGCACACGGGAGGACTACGTAGGCGTGGAGTTGCAGGGCAAGACGCTCGGAGTGGTCGGACTGGGGCGCATCGGGTCGGAGACCGCCCGCAAATGTCAGTCCGGGTTCGGCATGAACGTCGTTGCCTATGACCCGCAACTGTCCCCCGAGACGTTCGAACTGACGGGTTGCCGGCGGGCCGACACATTGGGACAACTCCTGGAGGAGTCCGACTTCGTGATACTCTGCCTGCCGCTTACCAGTGACACGGTGGGGATGATTGGCGCACGGGAACTTTCCCTGATGAAGCCCGGCGCTTACCTCATCAACACATCGCGCGGCGGACTTGTGGACGAGCAGGCACTCTGCCGGGGCCTCGCGGAGGGTGAGATTGCCGGAGCCGCGATGGACGCATTTGTGAAGGAGCCTCCGACCCCGGAGAATCCCCTTCTCTCCCTCGACAACTTCATCGCTACCCCACACGTCGGTGGCGCGACGAAGGAGGCGATGCGTCGCATGGCGACAGACCTCGCCGGGGAGATTCTCCGTGTGCTGCGCGGAGAACGACCGCTGAATCCAGTGAATCCGGAGGTGTACGAATGAGCTCGATCGAGCAAGGCATGGAGCTCCTTCCTGTCTACAGGATACGTCCTATGCCTCTCCTGTCGATACGCCAGGACCTCGGAGGTTTCACGTACGGCTTCAACTACGGAACGAAGTTCGACTTGCCGGTGTATGCCTGGTACATCCAGGGGGGGAATCAACACGTGCTTGTGGATACCGGAGCCGATGCCCGCTCTGCGAAGGAATACCGGGGTTTCGATGCCGTCGACATCAGCTCTTTCGACGAGGCTCTCGAGAAGCTCGGCTTGCGGCCGCAAGACATCGGCATGGTAATCCAGACCCACCTCATGTGGGACCACTGTGTCAACACAAGACGGTGCACGAACGCCCGCGTGGTTGTGCAGCAGGATGAGCTTGAGTTCGCCCTTGCCCCCCATCCCATTCTTGCGCGGATGTACCGCAGAGAGCTCTTCACGGGAGTCAACTTCCAGGTGGTCAGCGGCCAGACCGAGATACTGCCTGGCATCGAGCTGATTCCAGTGCCCGGGCACTCTCCCGGCTGCCAGGCGGTCAGCGTGAATACCGAGAAGGGAAGAGCCATCATCAGCGGCTTCTGCTGCGTGATGGAGAACTTCGAACCTTCGCCAGGCGCCAGGGAGTCCATGCCTGTGATTGCCCCCGGGATTCACCTCGACGCCGTCGAGGCCTTCAACAATGTGCTCCGCATCAAGGGCATGGCGGACATAGTGATAGCGAACCACGACCCGGCGTTTGTGAACGTGGACAGCATCCCGTAGGAGCCTGTCGGAGAAACAGACCCCTCGGCATTGGTACGAAGGGAACTGCTCGGCCACGGGGCGCAGTTGAGCAGGAGACGCACCCCCTGCCTTTGTGAAAGGGCACATCACTCGACGGGCACGTTGCACGAGCCCGTGGTGTGGACGGTTGGCATGGTGGAATTGCCCGGTTCCCGTCTGGTGGTTGAGGGGTATGGTTCGTGATGTAGGGGCACGTTGCACGTGCCCGTGGTGTGGATGTGTGGACGGTAGCATTCCCAGCAACGGCACAGCGCGCCCTTGTCTTTGGACTTGGGTGCCCGGCGCAGAGGATACGCGGAAATTCCGATGCCTGGTCCTGCCCCTTGCCCCACCGGGCACGTGCAACGTGCCCCTACATCGGAACCACCCCGCCTCCTGACCACCACGGGCGGACTCGGAGGCCCGCCCCTACATTCGAAACCACCCCACCCCGCCACCACGAACGGATCTGTAGGGGCGACACATGTGTCGCCCGTAGGGTGGCGCATCGCACATGGTTGTGGTCACGGACAGGATGAACGCGCCGCGTCACGTAGGGGCAGGCTCCCGTGCCTGCCCGTTGGGGTTGGGTGGTGTTCTGTTGTAGGGGTCGTTCGTGAACGACCCGGCGGTCGATGAAGGTCACGGCAGCAGCCCACGGTTGCCCGTGGGAACATGGTGGTGGTTCGTGATGTAGTGGCAC
>JAUVYD010000223.1 GCA_030603265.1 Dehalococcoidia bacterium | reverse complement strand
CTGATGACTGTCACAGCGGTGCGTCTGTACGAGAAATATGGGACGTTGGATATCCGCGAGATGAGGAGACTTAAGGGATGAGTGCTGTTCTTCCTGCGCTGATAGTAGTGCCTCTTGTGACAGCACTTGCCATAGCGTTGTTTTCCAGAGGCGCTGAGCGAGTTGCCGATGTGCTGTGCAACGTTGGAACGGTAGTCGTGTTGGGCCTCGCGCTCGCTGTGGCGGGTCCGGTTCTGGGTGGGACAACACTGACCTGGTGCATGGGTGGCGCGTCCCCCCTGGGGATAAGCCTCAGTGCGGACGGGCTGAGCCTCCTGATGCTGCTTGTCAGCGCGGTGGGTTGTCTTGCCGCATCGGTCTACTCCGTCTCCTACATGGAGTCATACACATCGAAGGCGAAGTACTACGTGCTGTTCCTGTTGATGCTGGCCGGCATGAACATGGTTGTTCTCGGAGCTGACCTCGTCAATCTCTACGTCGGTATTGAGGTGGCCGCACTTGCGTGCTATGCGCTGGTGGCATACGGTCTCGGCAAGGAGTCCCTCGAGGCGTCGTTCAAGTATCAGGTACTCGGCACCGTCGGGACGCTTTGCCTGATTGCGGGCATCGGACTGATGTACAACTGCCTGGGCACAGTGTCATTCAGCGAGATGGCAGCGATGGGTTCTGCCACCGCCGCCGGTGTCGGGGCGCCGGCCGTGCTTCTTCTCTCCGGCCTTGCCCTCAAGGCAGCGTTTGTGCCCTATCACGCGTGGCTTCCCGACGCACACTCAACGGCGCCGGCTCCGGTATCTGCCGTTCTATCCGGCGTCTTCATCAAGGTCGTCGGGCTCTATGGACTCATGCGGTTGCTTTTCCTCGTGTTTGTACCGGGGGGCGTGTTCTCGACTGTGCTGCTCGTTCTGGCGTCCTTGTCGATACTTGCGGGCGCGCTGCTTGCCCTGGTCCAGAGCGACATGAAGCGCCTTCTTGCCTATTGCACTATCAGCCAGATGGGATACGTGTTGCTGGGCCTGGGCCTCGGTACGCCGCTGGCGCTCATTGGTGCGCTGTTTCATCTTGTGAACCACGCTCTTTTCAAAGAGCTGTTCTTCTTCGGGGCTGGTTCGGTTGAACGCCAGACCGGGACTCGTGATATCTGCAAGCTGGGCGGCTTGAACAGCAGGATGCCTGTGACAGGCGTGACGTCGGCCATCGGCTTCTTCTCGGTCAGCGGGTGCCCGCCCTTCAACGGCTTCTGGAGCAAGCTCCTGATAATCGTAGCTGCGGTCCAGGCCGGCCAGGCAGGGTTTGCGGTTGTGGCAGCGGTCGGAGCCGTGATTACAATCGGGTACTTCCTGAGGTACGAGCGCGGCGTGTTCTTCGGGGCGCTGCCGCAGGCTCTGCGCGATATCAAGGAGAGCCCCGTCAGCATGTATGCGCCGGCGGTTGTTCTGGCTGCCGCGTGTATAGCGCTCGGCTTTACGTTCCCGTGGTTCATTGAGCACGTACTTCAACCCGCCGTCCGCGCAATCATGCTTGGAGCTTAGACTATGAGGACACCCAAAGTCAGGGAGCTTGGAGAGGCGCTACGGTCTCTCTTCAGCCGGCCCTACACAATACGCTTTCCCTACGAGCCGTCCGTGCCGCCGGAGGCCTTCCGTGGCAAGCCGAAGTTCGTTGAGGCGGAATGCATTGGCTGTGGAGCGTGCGCCCAGGTGTGTCCTGCGAACGCAATCGAAGTTGTGGACCATGTGGAGGATGGCAAGGGACGTCGCGTGATGACCATCCACCACGACCACTGCATCTTCTGTGGCCAGTGTCATCGCTACTGCACGACGTTGGAAGGCGTTGTGCTGACGAACGAGTTTGACACTGGCACCTATGACCGGACGCTCGCGGTGTCGACTGTTGAGAAGGAGTTGGTCATCTGCCAGGAGTGCGGCGAGGTCATAGCCACTGTGGACCAGATCCGCTGGGTAGCGCAGAAACTGGGGCCCAAGGCGTTCGGTAACATGGGTCTTGCCCTCATGCTGAGCCAGGATCTTGGCCTGGTCGCTGAGAGCATGCGCGATCCGGCCAGGGCTCTTGAGCGTGGGGACAATGTGAGTTTCCTCTGCCCCCGGTGCAGGCGCGAGGTTATCCTCTACGAGCAGTGGGGACCGTAGCTCCCGGGTGGGTGCAGGGACCTTGCTCATGTGTGTCTGTCGTGTTTCAGACCAGTGATGCGTGAGGCGATGAATCTTGCTGTCGGCCATGGAGACTGCTACAATGCCGACGTTGGGGATATAGCTCAGCTGGGAGAGCGCCGCGTTCGCATCGCGGAGGTTGGGGGTTCGAGTCCCCCTATCTCCACTTGCCCCTGTAGCTCAGTAGGAAAGAGCAGCGGTTTCCTAAACCGCGTGTCGGGCGTTCGAGTCGCCCCAGGGGTATGAGGAATATCTTTGGTATCTAGGGGCGTAGCTCAGTTTGGTAGAGCAGCGGTCTCCAAAACCGCCGGTCGTGGGTTCGAGTCCTGCCGCCCCTGCCATGCCGAGGTGGTGGAATAGGTAGACACGCCATCTTGAGGGGGTGGTGCGCGTAAGCGCGTGGGAGTTCTAGTCTCCCCCTCGGCAATCTTTCTGCCTTGAACGAGGTGGAAAGGAGACAGTACAATAGCGAGCGGGCGGAAGTAGTTCAGTGGTAGAACGCCTCCTTGCCAAGGAGGAGGTCGCGAGTTCGAATCTCGTCTTCCGCTCCATTCTGTTTGACTTGCCTTCGTGGCGGTGTAGCCAAGAGGTTAAGGCGGGGGTCTGCAAAACCCCTATTCAGCGGTTCGAATCCGCTCGCCGCCTTGTTTTCTGCTCCTTCGTCCTGTCTCGCGTACCGGGCCTCAACGCCGAGGTGGCGGAATGGTAGACGCGGCGGACTTAAAATCCGCTTCCCGCAAGGGAGTGTGGGTTCGAGTCCCACCCTCGGCACCAAACGTAGACCATACGTGGCGATTAGGACGCGACGTCTGC
>JAUVYD010000143.1 GCA_030603265.1 Dehalococcoidia bacterium | reverse complement strand
GTGCGCGCAGGGTCTGTCACGGGCCCTTTTCGGTCTTGACCCAGAGCGAATCCCCGTCTGTGACAAACTCGATGGCCCCGCATTGCGCCGTGGTGTACACCTCGGCTGGCAGGGCACGGAGGCGCCCCACGACGGAGGCACTGGGGTGGCCGTGGGGGTTGTTCTCCCCCACCGAGATGACCGCCACTTCCGGGCTGACTGCGGCGAGGAACCGGGCACTGGAGGATGTGTCGCTTCCATGATGGGCCACCTTCAGAACGGTGCTGTTGAGGGGAGCGCTTTCATGCACCAGTTGCCTCTCCGTCTCGAGCCTGACGTCGGCTGACAACAGGAAACTGACGTCGCCGTAGCTCACGCGTACTACCACTCCGTTGTTATCAGTGTCGTCGCTCGTTCCCAGCAGCGGCCGTGCTGGTGGATTGAGAAAGGCAAGTACCGTGCCGTCTCCCAGGTCCATGCTCTGACCTCTGGTCGCTTGCACGGGCAGCGTCCCGTTTGAAGCGAGCCGCCTTTCCCATTCGAAGGACAGTAGCGAGTCGTAGCCGGGTCGAAACTGGATGACGGTGTCGACTCTATACCGGTCCACTACCGCAAGCAGTCCGCCGAGGTGGTCTGCATGTGGCTGTGTGGCGATGATTGCGTCCAGGCTCCGGTCCCAGAAGGGGATGTGCTTGTCCACCAGGGGTCCGATGCGTTGGCTATCAGGACCACCATCAACGAGGACTGTGCGGCCGGATGGTGAGACGATAAGGGTGGCGTCGCCCTGGCCGACGTCGAGGAAGATGACGTGGAGCTGACCGTCGGGTGCCGCCAGGACTGCGGACCAGACGAGAGCTGCTGACAGCAACAGCGGTGGGACGGCCCACCGGATGCGGGAGCCTGTGGTGGTGACGGTGTGGTGTGGCTTGTGTTCGTCTTCGTGTTGGCGTCGGGCCCATCGCCCCCAGAGAAACGCCCCTGCGAGGAGGATGGCGTAGTAGCTGATGATGAAATTCGACTGCAGATTCATCTTGAGGGCCGCCCACGGGAGTGTGGCAAATGCCTGGATCACGTTGACGATGTATGTCAGGAACAGCCAGGCAATCCACGCCAGCGGCTGAGCCAGGACCGGCGAGACAAGCCCCACAAGCGCCGTTGCTGCAGAGCTCGAGATGGCAAACGGGAGAACCGGTAGAGTGAGCACTGACACGGGAAGGCCTATGACCGACACCGCGCCGAATGTGTTTACCGTGAGAGGCCAGACCGCGAGAGTCGCTGCGGCGGTGGCAGCCAGGATGTCAATGACGGGATGCAGTCCTCCAAGCTGCTCCCGACGTTCAGTGCCCGGCGTAGCAATTCCACTGGTCAGGACAGCTCGGAGCGGCTGGAATAGAAGCACGAGACCGGCCATCGCGAGGACGCTGAGCTGGAAAGAAGTGTGCCAGAGCAGTTGTGGCTGAACCGCAACCATGAGAGCGGCGGCGAATGCGAGTGCGGTTGGCGCGTGTTTCTGCCGACCGGCCAGCTCGGCGAGCAGGAACACAGTGGCCATTATCGCAGCCCTGGCAACCGGAGGTCTCATGCCGGTGAGTGCCGCGTATGCCCAGACACATGCTATCGCTATCCACACGTAGAGGTACCTCTGACGTCCGAGGAGCGCAAGAGCGAGCGCGAGTACGGCGGCAAGCAGAATGCCGAGATGGAGGCCGGATACCGCCAGCATGTGCGCCGTGCCCGTGCGGTTGAATGCATCCGAGACCGAATCCTGCATTGCCCCGCGTCTTCCGAGAAGCAGCGATTGCGCAAGTGAGGCCTCGGGTTCGGGCAGTGATGAGCCAAGTGCACCGGCGAGCCGACTGTTCAGTGAAAGAAGAGAGGCTCGCACGGGGCTTCCACCGCGACCGGGCAGCGGTTCTATCTGCGGATGCCATGCTATCGAGAATATCCCGCGGCGTGCCAGGTATGAGGCGTAGTCGAAGTCAATGTCTGACGGTGGCGACTCAAGTTTTCCGGTGAGGTCCACGGCGTCTCCATAATGGAACGGGCGTGGGTCGGAGGTGTTCACGAGAATCTGGCCGGATAGGGGAGTCCTGTCATAACCATCGCGCAGTTGCACCGAGTCGATGATTATCTGGCGATAGTAGCCACGCTGCCGTGGCTCGTCCGCTATCGTCCCTGTCAGGAGGATTTCGCCGCTGTCGTTGTAGAAGGAGATGTGGGAGCTGTCCTGTATCGGGAGCGAAGATTCGTAGCGAACTGCGCCGGCCAACAGGCAAAGGGCACAACCACACAACAGAATGGAGAGCGTGAACGAGCGACGGATTCCGAAAAGCGCTGCCGCGGCTACGATGAGGCTGCCGACGGCAATCCAGGGGATGCTCTGGCTTGACGCCCACGCGACCCCTGCCACAAACGCGCAGCTGAAGGTGAGGAGCCACATGACGAGAGCTACTGAGAGGCCGTGATGAGATCCTTGAGGGAGTTGAAGGTCCCCTCTCCGATTCCCTCCACCATCATAATTTCCTCCGGGCAGGCGAACGGCCCGTGGGCCGTTCGGTAGGCCACGATTGCCATTGCGCGTTCAGGCCCGATGCCGGGCAGGGCTTCGAGAAGCCAGGCCTCCGCCCGGTTGATGTCGACTCTCTGAGCCTGGAAGGCATCTCCGGCGTGCTGCACGTGCACGTTGATGGCCGGAGGCTGTTCAGATTTCGCGGCGCCTGCGCTTCGCAGGAGTTCAGCGATGCTGGAAGTCCCGGCGATGCTGTAGAGGCCGGGGTGGTCCACCGCACCGGTGACGGCTACCGAGAGCGTGGCTTCGGTCGTCGAGATGGATTCCGCCCTGCACTCGACGGCGGTTGCTTCTTCGGCGCGGAGATGAGGAAGCAGCGCACGCACTCCTACTATGGTTGCTGCTGCCAGCAGCAATATGACAAGCACGTAGGCTTGGTCAGCGCGGCTCAGCGGTCTCCCTCCTTCTTGCCCGGAGCTGTGTGCTGTAGAATTGGTGTATGGGTAGCCAGGCACGCACTATCACGGTCAATCGCAAAGCGTACCATGACTATGTCATCCTGGATACCATCGAGGCTGGCCTGGTCCTGATGGGTTCCGAGATCAAGTCGGTCAGAGCGGGTCGTGTGAACCTGCGCGATGCGTACGCACGGGAGGAGAAGGGGGAACTCTGGCTCTTCAACACCCATATTGCGCAGTATGATGCTGCGAGCTACAACGGACACGAGCCCGGCAGGCCGCGAAAACTGCTGCTGCACAAGAAGGAGATGCGCAACTTTGCTGCTCTCACGAAGCAGAAGAGTTTGACGCTGGTTCCTGTTCGACTGTACATTAAGGGTGGAGTCGCTAAGGTGGCGCTCGCGTTGGCGAAGGGCAAGAAGCAATACGACAAGCGCGAGACAATTGCGCGGCGAGATCAGGACCGGGAGATCGACCGCGCGGTGAAGGAGAGGAACAGGAGGTAGCCGAAGTAGCGCCGGCAAGCGGCATCCACGGATTTCATGGGGGCGCGTGGTTTCGACAGGGGAGGGCCCACAGGATTGCAGGCTGAGGTGCCATCAACCTCACAAAACAGGTGGCAAAAAAACAAACGAGAACGACTTAGTTCCCGTCGCAGCCTAGATAGGTTGCGCGTTCACCTCAATCTCCCCCCGGTGGGTTGAGAGTGAGCGACGAAATGCCGGGGTGCCCCGGGGCAGTTGCCGGCGAAACCCGGGAAAGATAAGCTGGCTGGCCTGGCCGGACTCGGTCGGCGGACGGTGGTCAGGCGAGATATGTGGCGGCCGACTAAGCCTGTAGTAGATTCTGGCAACCCTTTTCTGGACGGGGAGTTCGACTCTCCCCCGCCTCCACCATTTGCTTTTCTGAATACCGGTTGACTGAGCGGGCGCGCTGACCTGGCGCGTCCGTTTTCCGTTCTTCGGACGTCCCGTAAGACAGGGCTGTGCCGTGGGTGTCCGGCCCGGAACCCTGTCTTTCGACGTGTTGCTGACATATACTAGCGGCGACGACCTGGTTTGGTGTCATGACGCCGGTTGACGGTGTGGGGCTTGGAGGGCGTCGGGATGCAGGTTGAGCATGTCTCAGACCTACGAGTGTGAAGTAGCTGTCGTTGGGGCTGGTCCTGCAGGGGCTACTGTGGCGATGGAGCTTGCCCGCAGTGGTGTGGATGTGCTGCTGTTGGAGCGTGACCGTGTGCCGCGCCACAAGTGCTGTGCAGGTGGCGTGACCGCTGCGGCCAGAGAACTGCTCGCGGTTGACATCTCCGCTGTCGTGGAGTGCGAAGTCAACCGGCTTCGGGCCTCGTCTGTCGGTGGCCGCCACGTGTCCTGGGGGGAGGATGAGCCGTTCATATTCACGGTATCCCGGGAGCGTCTGGATTCGGCGCTGTGGTCTGCGGCATTGGATGCCGGTGCGCGGGCGCTGGATTGCCACCGTGTTGTGGGAGTCGAAGATGGCGGCGATGGCGTTGTGCTGGAGTGCGAGACGTGCGAGGTTCAAGCCCTCGCCGTGGTGGGCGCTGACGGCGCCGCTGGAATTGTCGGCACGCACATGGGCCCGGCTCGGCCGCGGCATGTTGCTGTCGGTGTGGCGCTTGAGCTTGAGAGGCCGACCCCTGCCGCAGGGTGCTCCGGCGAGATGGCCGAACTGGTGATTGGTGTCGCGCCCGGCACGCACGGCTGGATATTCCCTGTGACAGACAGGCTTTCGGTTGGCATTGAGTGCCACAATGCGCAGGTAGACCGTGCTGCAGCCCTCGACAAGGTGATTGCGCACGCGGGCTTGAGTGAGGCGAGGGT
>JAUVYD010000171.1 GCA_030603265.1 Dehalococcoidia bacterium | reverse complement strand
GCTGCTAGCAGACGCACTGGAACGGTTCCTGTACTCGAACGACTCGCAGATAGTCGAGGTGCATAAGCGCAAGGTCTACGGCCCCGTGCCGTGCATCCACATGCGACTGTCGGAGATGGATGACGCTCGGGCGCAGATTCCGGTCGGCGGGTGGGGGGCGCTGCAGGAGGTGCTGCTATGAGACTGCGCAAGCGCACGACCATCGTCCACCTCCTGCTCGGCGCGTTCTGCGCCCTCATCTGGTCCGCCGCGCCCGGGCTGGCGGCGCTCATCTGGGTCACGTTCGTTGTGTATGAGCTCTGGTCTGAATGTCTCGGCGCTTGCCCGGAGGGGCACATTGACGTCTGGGAAGGCCTCGTCGGCCTGGTTGCCGGGGCGGCGCTGGTATTCATCGGAGGGATACTGCTATGAGAGCCGTCCTGGACAAGCCACTCATCCGCCACGACGCCTTGGTTGCTGCCCGCAGGCGCGCCGGGCGGCCATGGACCGAGGACGAATTGGAGGCTGTGAGGCTCGGCTACCGCGGCACAATAACATCCGCCAGGAACATCGCCTCTGTGCTGGGACGGACGCCATTCGGAGTGAAGGGACAGGTGCAGAAGCTCGGCGTCACCCGAACTAAGCCGCGGAATTGGACCGCGGATGAGGACGAACAGCTCATCGAGCTCATGGGGAAGCATCCGCCACAGCAAGTAGCAAAGCGGATGCACCGCTCGGTCAATGCGGTGATTATGCGCTCCAAGCGCCTGGGCTTCTCGCGGCGCACACGGGACGGCTGGTACACGAAGATGGACGTGTGTCAGATGCTCGGCGTCGACCACCACTGGCTGCAGCCCTACATCAACCGCGGCGAGCTGCAGGCCTCTTGGCACTACGGCACGAGGCCCGGGCAGGCAGGGATGGCTTGCTGGCATATCAACGAGAAGGACCTGCGCGAGTTCATCATCGCCCATTGCTACGACCTGGTCGGGCGCAACGCGGACCTGCCGGGCATCGTGTACGTGCTGACAGGTGACCAATGGCCACCAAGTGACACCAAGTGACACCAAGTAGCACCAACCACAGGAGGGAGCATGAGGACCATCAAGTTCAGGGGCAAGTACAAGAGCACGGGAAAGTGGGCCTACGGTAGCAGCGATTACCCCTGCGACCTGGGCGGCACGCTGCAACTCGGCTCATTCTGGCGCATGGTCGACAGGGGTGACATCGACGTCGACACCGTCGGCCAGTACAGCGACTCGACGGACCTCAAAGGCAGCCATTTCTGCGAGGGCGACATCATCCACGCCAACAAGACTCACGTGCGGGAGTTCCGCCGCATAGTCGGATTCAAGCACGGGCAGTTCGGCTACGAGCCGCCGCGCGAGCCCGGCAAGTGGTTCCCGCTGGTAGGGAAGGGCTCGGTCAGCAAGTGGATGGTCATCGGCAACATTCACGACAACCCGGAGCTGGTTGGAGGGGCGTGAGATGAGAGAGCAAATCAAACTGCCCTTGTGGCGTATCCTGCTGGCCCTGCCCAGGAGGGTCAGGCAGCTTGGCAGCCTGGCATGGTTGCCGCTGAAGCTGTGGTGGAAAAGGAGGACGAGATGAATGAACACACGCTGAAGTTCCAGAACCCGGTGTTCCGGGACGGACTCAATGTCACCGTGCGGGACGGAACGAAGTGGATGGACAGGGTGAAGGCCGGTGACGAGATTGGCATCGCTGATGTCGTGAGCAGCGAGCCGTGGTACAGGGGCCGGGTTCGCGCAATCAGGACATGCTGCCTGGGCGAGGTCACGCTCGGGGAGCTGTGGATTCAACATGACCCGGACTGCATTCTACCCGCGGGCTTGCGGGCGAGCCTCGAAGCGCTCTACGGCAGGAAATTCAGCCTGCTGGACCCCGTGACCGTCATCGCCTTCAGCGTCTTGGGGGGCTCCGATGACTAAGTGGCACGTGAATGTGGGTGACGGAGACAGCCTGGCAGTCGAGGCGGACACTTTGGCTGAGGTTGAAGAGGCCGTCAAGGCAGCTGGTTTTGCGGACATGATAAATGCCGTAGTGCGGGAGGGCCACGAGCCGTACCTGGTTGACTGGGGAGCGCTGCAATGACTGAGCGCCGATTCATCGCGAAACAATCCGAGGCCCTGTACATCGCCACGCATCCAGAGGGAGAGTTGAGGCGGGTTATCAAGCCGCAGCCAACGGAATGGGGAAGGGTGAAGTTCACGGATTCGACGGCTGTTCGGTGGAAAGGGAATGTCTATGTGCTTCGCGACCTTGCGGAACTCTGCCCCTACGGACAGGTGGGCGACAGGCTGTGGGTGAGGGAGAAGTGGCGTGGATGGTTTGCCGAGGATGAAGATGGGCGGCCTGTAGATGGCTACTGGCGCGTCCGCTATGCCGCTGATGGAATAGAACGACTAACTGGCGTGGAATGGGACGAAGGCCCCGGCCAAGTGTCCGCCCATGATGCTGGCCTTGATACAGAGCCGTCTCGGTGGAAGTCCTCCATCTTCATGCCCCGCGAGTTCTCCCGCTTCACGCTGGAGATTACGAGGCTGAAGGCCGACAGGGGCGAACTGTGGGATTGGGTGATTGGATACAGAAGGCCGGAGGTGAAATGACAGACAAGCTGCAGGCCATCTACCAACCGAAGGGCCGCGCCGGTGAGTATGCCAAGTGGGCTGTGAACCTACGCCAAAGGCGCGGATTCCCTTGTGCGCGTATTGTGGCCAGTGACAAAGCCGCGCGCCCTGCCCCATCTGTCTCGCTTCGGGAATGTGGCACCGCAACCGCATCCGCAGGTGGCCAATTCGTGGACGTTGAAGCCAACCTTCCCTTTGCGCCAACTGTGGCCGGCGATGTATCGCCGAGGCCGCCCAGTGCCGTCGAACTCCATGAGAGATTGACCGCACCCGCACGCACATGGGATAAGCGAATTGGCCTCTCCGGGCGCTTTGCGACCACTCGGTTTGCGGTGGCGCATCTTGTGCCACGGACGAGAGACGACCTCCAAGTTCTCAGGGCTGTTATCCAGCTTATCGCCGTTTATGTGATGCACCAGTTCGGTGCGTTTCAGGCGGCGACCGAGCATCTTCTCAGCCACCAGCCGATGCTCGTATCGGTAGCCCGCAACGTCGGCATCCGGGTGGTTCGGGCACTTCACCCTTCGGTAGCCGTGGGAACTGATTGTCGCCTGGTTTGCCTCTCTTATCATATAGCACCCCCTGAGATACTTACACCCATTATAACACCCTGCTACAAAACAGCCAAGAAGGAGGTCATTCATGCGAGCTATTTATAAGCCCACTGGAAGGGCAAGGGAATATGCTGAATGGGCAGTGAATCTCTACAGTTCATGTACACACGGGTGCCTATACTGCTACGCGCCCCAAGTCCTGCACATGGACCGGGCGGCGTTCCATGCTGAGTGCATCGAGCGCCCGGATATCCTGCAGAAACTGCGGCATGACGCGAGGATTCTGCAAGGCACAATCACAGACCCCGTGCTCCTGTGCTTCACCTGCGACGCGTACCAGCCTGGAGAGCACGCAACTAGGGCGGCGCTGTCCATCCTGCGCGAGTTCGATATCCCGTTCACGGTGCTGACGAAGGGAGTGTACGCCAACAGGGATTTCGACTTGTACGGTCCCCGTGACAGCTTTGGGGTGACGCTGACCCTCATAAATCGGGGGGACCTGGATACGTGGGAACCTCACGCTGCCTCCGCAATGCGGCGCATCTGGCTGCTGCGAGAGGCTCATGCGCGGGGCATCCGTACATGGGTCAGCTTTGAGCCCGTCATTGACCCAGCGCAGACGCTGCGCCTCATCGATGCCACGCATGAATTCGTTGACGTGGCGCAGAAGTTCGTCGACCACTACAAGGTGGGCAAGCTGAACTACCACCCGCTGGCGAAGACGATTGACTGGGCGAAGTTCCTGCGAGACGTGACGGCCGAGCTCGACGGCTACGGCGCGGACTACTACATCAAGCGCGACCTGGCGGAGGCGGCGGCATGAGAACCACAGCGCCGGTCAGAATCAGGCGCAACGGCTATGCGAACGAGCTGAAGAAGCGCATCAACGCGATGGTCGAGGCCTCTGGAAAGAGGGATGACGCGATATCGCTGTTTCTAGCCCTGTGCCTGCTCGAC
>JAUVYD010000053.1 GCA_030603265.1 Dehalococcoidia bacterium | reverse complement strand
GCGCTTCTCGATCAGGCCGGATACATCGACGCAGTAATGGGAGGTGGGTAGGCAATGAACACCATGCCGACTCTGACCTTCTGGGCACCACTTCTGTGTCTAGTCGCGTTCCTAATCGTGATTGCCATAACGTACGCCTACAGACACAGGGGCGAGGCCGGCTACAAGGAAGGTACGGAGCAGACTGAGGTCTTTCTCTCCGGAGAGGATGTCCCCGAAGAGGGGTTGCGACATATCAGGGCGCACAACATGTACTGGGGCTTCTTCGAGGCAATGAAACGGTACTACGACCCGACCGTGCGCGCTCACTCGGGTATCGTGAACGACTTTCTCATCTGGCTTCTTGCGCTGACGGCAGTGGCGGGCCTCGCACTGTTCGCCGCAGGGCTGTTCTAAACGTGGAGACACTGAATGGGCATTGACTCACTGAAGCGGGCGTTGTGGATATACCACGTGAATACGGGGTCGTGCAACGGCTGCGACATCGAGATTGTGGCCTCGTTGACGCCACGCTACGACATCGAGAGGTTCGGCATCAAGCTCGTGGGCTCACCAAGACATGCGGACGTGCTGCTCGTCACGGGACCCGTGACAAGGCAGATGGAGCCCCGCCTCAGGCGGGTATACGCTCAGACACCCGATCCGAAGGTGGTGATAGTCGTTGGAAACTGCGGCGCCGACGGAGACGTGTTTCATGAGTCATACAACCTGGTCGGACCGATCGACCAGATTATTCCTGTGGACGTCTATGTCCACGGATGTCCTCCGCGACCGGAGGCCATAATCGACGGGGTAGTCAAGGCCTGGCTGAAGCTGGAGGGAGCCACAACGAAGGAGACTACATAGGTGGGCATACTGTCAGCCAGGGACGTCGAACAGAGCTTCAAGGACGCGCTTGACGGCGCCCTTGTGACGACCCGGATATACGAGCGGGAGGTCGGCCTTAACAAGAACCACTACACGTCGCTATGGCTGGATGTCAAGCGCGACGGATTTCGCACAGCCGTTCTTCACGTGTGTCAGCTTCAAGAACTGCCTCACTTCACGGTAATCGCGCCGGTCGACAGGGGCGAATCAGTGGAGCTCCTGTACCATTTCGCCCTCTACCACGGGCATCACCTGAAAGCCATCGCGCTTGCAATCCGCGTCACGCTACAGAAGAGCGACCTAACCATTCCTACGATTTCAGACATCATTCCGGGAGCCATCTTTGCCGAGCGTGAGACCCAGGAGATGATGGGCGTCAAGGTCACGGGCATCCCCGACGACCGGAGGCTCTTCATCCCCGATGACTTCCCGCAGGGCGTCTATCCCTGGCGCAGGGACGAGACGGGACCACACGATATGCTCCGGGTGCTCCCCGGCAGACAGGGTATCCAACATGAGTGACTCAATCCAGAAGACTACCTTCACGATGCCGATAGGGCCCATTCATCCGGCTATCCACGAGCCGATCCGTCTTGACCTGAGCGTGGACGGCGAAGAGATAGTGGATGTCGACGTCGCGGCGGGGCAGGTACACCGCGGCATCGAGTGGATAGGCATGAACCGCAACAATCCTGTGCAGAGCATCTACCTCGCAGAGCGCGTCTGCGGCATCTGTTCTGCCTGCCATCCGTTCACTTTCGTCCAGGCTGTCGAGCAGGCTGCCGGCATCGACGTGCCCCCGAGAGCAGAGTATATCCGGGTCATCATTGCAGAGATGGAGCGTATCCACTCACATCTGCTCTGGGCCGGAGTTGCCGGTCACGAGATAGGATTCGAGTCGCTCTTCCATCTCGTCTGGCGGGTGCGCGAGAAGGTCATGGACCTGACCGAGTACATCACGGGCAATCGGAACTCCAAGGCCATGTATCAGATCGGCGGCGTGCGACGGGACATCACCGAGGACCAGGCGCCGACCATACGAAAGACACTCGACTACTACAAGTCCGTCTTCGACGAACTCAAGAAGCTGCTCCTCGACGATCCGACCGTGAAGATGAGAACCAGGGGAGTCGGCGTACTCTCCAGGGAGGACGCGCTCCGCCTCTGCGCGGCGGGGCCGATGCTCCGTGCCAGCGGCGTAGCCGCAGACGTGCGCCAGGACTTCGCCTACGCTGCATACGCCGACCTCGGAGTGCGCGCCATTACGCCCGATATCTTCACAGGCGCCGTCGCCGGGGATACATATGACCGGATAGTCGTCAGGCTCCTCGAGGTGAAGCAGTCCATCGAGTTGATTGAGAAGGCTCTCGCGGCCATGCCTGATGGGCCGATACTGACCGAGCCAAAGATTGCGAAACTCCTCGCGGTGCTCAAGAAAGCCGACGGCGAGGCCGTAGCCCGCACGGAGGCGCCGAGGGGCGAGTGCATGCACTACGTCCGAATGAAGGCAGGAGAAGATGTGCTTGAGGCATGGAAGATACGGGCGCCAACATATGCCAACCTGATTGCAGTGCCCACCATGCTCATCGGCCAGCAGATAGCAGACGTTCCCATCGCCTTCGCGTCCATAGACCCGTGTCTGTCGTGTTCCAACAGGGCTGTTATCGTCGACAGACACTCCGGAACGCGAACGGAACTGGATAGCGAGCAGCTCCACGACCTGTCTGTAGAGAAGACAAGGAGGTTGAACTCTGAGCTCACTTACAAGTAACCCACCGGGCTTGATAGCGCTCCTTCTTGGCCCGATTGGCGTGGCCATCGTTGGCTCTGTTGTGGGCCTCTTCTATCTTGGCGTCGACAGGCGGCTCGTTGCCCGCATGCAGGCCAGGGTAGGACCTCCGCTAGTACAGCCCTTCAGAGATGTTGGCAAACTCATGATGAAAGAGAGCATCATCCCAAACGGGGCACTGCGGTGGCTCTTCCAGTTCTCCCCCGTGATGTGCGTCATGGGCTCCGCCACCCTTCTGCTCTACATCCCCCTGTTCGGTCAGCCCGCGCTGTTCGAAGGATCAGGAGACGCGATACTCCTCATCTACCTGTTGACGGTTCCTTCCATCGCACTCGTCGCCGGCGGTTTTGCCTCAAGCTCGCCGTACGCCACGGTCGGGGCACAGCGCGAGATGGTCCTGATGATCGGCTACGAGTTCCCCCTGTCGGTAACAGTGGTCAGCATCGCGTGGCGCATCCTCCAAGTCACCGATGCCAATGCGTTTGCGTTCTCCTCCATGGCCCAATACCCCATCTGGGACCTGGTTGGACCCCTTGGACTCGTCGGCACGCTGCTGTTGCTCGTCTCGCTCATCTCAGTCACGCCGGGCGAACTCGGCAGAATACCCTTCGACCTCGCCGAAGCCGAGACAGAGCTCGCCGGTGGTCTGCTGGTGGAGTACTCGGGCAGAAACCTTGCCCTCTTCTACCTTGGAAACGCAATACGGGGCTTTGCAGTGCTCTCGCTTGTGGTTGCGCTGTTCTTCCCCTACGGCATCGCCGCCGGCATCGGCGTGACGAGCACGGTCCTGGCGGTAATCATCGACGGGGCGTTCTTCCTGGTCAAGGTCCTGCTTGTCATGTTCGTTGCCGTCGCGCTCGTCCGCTCGGCAATGGCGCGCTTCAAGATCAACCAGGCCTCTGTCTTCTACCTGATGATTATGACCATGGTAAGCCTGGTGGGACTGCTCCTGATCTGGGCGGACATGATGCTATGAGTGAAAACAGATGACGATACTCAAGGTTCTTCTACGCCAACTCCTGTTGCGCCCGGCAACCAATTGCTTTCCTGCGAAGCACGCTCCGAAATCCGTCAGCGCCTTCCTCGCCCGGGCCTCCAAGGACACCCATGCAGTGACTCCTCCAGTGCCGGTGCCGCCGGGCTTCAGGGGCAAGATTGCGTATGAGAAGGACAAGTGCATCGGCTGCCAGCTATGCGTCAAGATATGTCCCGCCAGGGCCATCGAGTTCCTACCGGAAGAGAAAAAGATAAGGATATTCGTGGCCAGATGCTGTTTCTGTTCGCAGTGTAACGATGTCTGCCCTGTAGGATGCCTGTCGATGACCGACGAGTTCCTGTTGTCCAGCTATGACAAGTACTCTGAGGACCTCATCGTGACGGGCTGAACTGCGCCCTACTCAAGAAGCCTCACATCATTCAGCCTGCCCTCACACAGGAGGTTGATGAGTGCCTCCCCCGCCTCTCTCACCACATCCGACAGGGGCCGCCCGAACAGCATCTGCACCGGCTGCACACCCACGAGCTTCACGGCGGACGCCATGCCCTCGACGTAGGTGATGAAAAGCGACAGAGGGATGCTGTGTGTCGACAGGGTTAGAAGACCGATGCGCTCAGGGGGAATCACGCGAATCTCGCCCGGCGCCAGTTCCATTGAGGCAGCGTCCACAATGACCAGCACATCGGGATTCTCCCGGCGCACGACAGCTGTGTAGTTCTCCGGTGTCGTGCCGCAATCCAGTGCGACAACAGTGTGAGGCCCGCGTCCCCCTCCGGTTCCCTCTCCACCAGTGGGGCACGCAACTGCAATACGAGCGGCAACATAGGGTCCGATGCCATCGTCACCATTCAGGCTGTTTCCCACACCCAGGACCAGGATTGTCATGACACGAAGCTGAAAGGCCTTCCAACACGATCAGCAAATATGGTACAGGGCGCCAGGATGGCATGCAACGCGCTCTCCCGGTCATCGAACGATTCCGCAACGCTGTCAAATTGACAACGAGCAGCCATGCTGCGAGAATTCGCGATATTGGGTCGTCCGATCACATGGCACTTCACAGCTCACACAATCAAATTCGCATTTCCTCGTGACCCTCAGATGTGGGTCATCCCGTAGGACCGGGGTCACGTTGCAGGACAGACACAACACAACAGGAGGACACTCTCATGCGAGACAAAGTCGAAGCGGCGCTGAACGAGATACGGCCGGCGCTTCAGGCTGACGGTGGCGACATTGAGCTTGTTGACGTGAATGACAAAGAGGGCAGCGTCAGCGTCCGGTTGACGGGAGCCTGCGGAACCTGCCCCCTAGCAACCATGACGCTGCGATTCGGCGTGGAGAAGGTCCTAAGGGAGCAGGTGCCGGAAGTCAAGGAGGTCATCGCAGTCTAGGCTATGGACACACAGACCAGAATCGTCATCGTCGGTGGTATGGCATGCGGTCCCAAGACGGCTGCGCGCGCACGCCGCCGTGCCCCACGTGCGCGCATCACCGTAATCGAGCAGGGTGAGACAGTATCCGAGGGCTCATGCGGTCTCCCGTACTACCTGGCGGGCCAGGTGCCCAGTGACACGGCACTGCTCATCCGTGGAGCGAAGTACTTCAGAGAAGTCATGGAGATAGATATCCTCAACGGCACAAGAGCCACGGCCATTGACCGCAGTGCCCGCACGCTCGAAGTCCTTGACATCAAGACCAATACCACGTCGCAGATGCCGTACGACAAGCTGGTTATCGCGACAGGAGCAACACCGTCGGTTCCCAGGGCCCTGAAGGGACAAGACCTGAAGGGGGTGTTCACACTCACCAAGATCGCCGACGCGAACGCGATTCTACAGGAGATGGCAAATGCCTCTCCGAAGAGAGCCATTGTCGTGGGGGCAGGACTCATTGGTCTAGAGTCAGCCGAAGCGTTCAAGGAGCGCGGCCTCGAGGTTACCGTAATCGAGGCACTCGACAGGGTTCTTCCGGCATTGCTGGATCCTGAGATGGCAGCACACGCGGAGAAGGAACTTGTTGACAAAGGCATCGACGTCAGACTCGGCCAGAGAGTTCTCTCTCTGGAAGGGGACGCAGACGGACACGTCCGGCGCGCCACCACCGAGAAGGGCGAAATCGAGGCGGACATCGTCCTGCTGTCGCTCGGCGCCAGGCCCAACGTCGAGCTTGCCCGGAACGCGGGGCTCGCGATAGGGACAACCGGCGGAATCACGGTGAACGAGTACATGCAGACGAGCGACCCTGACATCTACTCCGGCGGAGACTGCGTGGAAAACACCAACCGATTGACCGGCGCCAGGATACTGGCGCCGATGGGGTCAACCGCCAACAAGCATGGCCGGGTCATCGGCACAAATGTGACCGGCGGCAGCGATACGTTTCCCGGAGTCCTCGGGACGGCAATCGTGAAGGTATTCGACCTGAACGTCGCGCGTGTTGGGCTCAGCGAACTGGAGGCCCGGGCAGCCGGCTTGGATATCGTCACTTCGCTCACACCCGGATTCGAGTACGCCTCCTACTACCCGGGCGCACAGATGATTACGGTGAAGATGATTGCCGACGCCGGTACCGGCAAGGTCCTTGGAGGACAGGTACTGGGCAAGGGCGAGGTTGCGAAGCGCACGGATGTACTTGTGACTATGCTGTCGTTTGGAGGAACCGTCGAGGACGTCGCCAATCTTGACCTGGCATACTCACCGCCGTTCAACGGCGCCATGGACGTCCTTCACAACGCTGCGAATGTCATCCGCAACAAGATGACGGGGCACGCCAGAGCGATGAGCCCCATCGAGGTCAACGAGCGCATATGCGAAGGCGAGGAGTTCGTGCTGCTGGACGTGAGGTCGCAATCCGAGTGGGAAGACGCTCATATCGATGCCTGTCAGTGTCGACTGCTTCCAATCAACCAACTCCGTGAGCAGATCAACTCCCTGCCACCCGACACCCAAATCGTCACCATGTGCAGGACAAGTATTCGCGCCTACCAGGCGCAACGCATCCTGAACGGGGAGGGATTCGAGAATGCCTGTTTCATGGACGGCAGCATTACCGCATGGCCCTACGCAGTCGTGTGCAGGAAGCAGGCGAGTTAAGTAGCAAGACCGGCCAGAGCGGCCGGTGACGAAGCCAGAGCGGCGGCCTTGCCAGGCCGCCGCTCTGTTCATTCTTCAGGTTCTTCCGATTCCGTGCTTGATGTCTTGAAGGCACACGTACAGGTCTCAACCTTCATCACGATGCTCTTCTCGGCGAAGTGACCCTCGGCATCGCGGGCAATCACCCTGATGATGTACTCGCCTCTCTCCAACGGCGCCGTCCAGCGAATCTCCGACGGACCGCTGTCGAAAACGAAACGTTCGCTTCCCACAGGGAAGAGGCACACAGGGCCACCATCCGACCACTCGTAGGAGACGATGCGGCCAGGCTCGTTGACCACACAACGAATCGTGCAGGTCTTGCCCTTGAGAATCTTGTAACGCTCGTCGTAGAACTTCAGGTACTCGGGTTCATCCACCGGAGTCACTACCATGTCGGTCACAACAAGTGGCGGGTCAACAGCGGTTCTCACGACAACGGAAGCCGTGCGCTCTCCTCCGTAGCCAACGCTCACCACAACACGAATCGAGCAGTCCGCCTCGAAGTCCGGAGCCGTCCACATCACCACGGCCCCATCCCCCACGACCTCACCACAGTCTGCGGACCACGTGTAGGTGAGGACGTCTCCATCCATGTCCTCTGCCTGGCAGCGGATCTCGCAACTCTCGCCGGGGACAACCCAGTCGCAGTCAGCACCAACACCGTCTATTGCCGGGTAGTGATTGTCCTTCACGATGACGGTCACCGTCTCGCTGACAGGCAACCCCTCGCCCCCGTCGCTCACCGCAACGGTGACATGGTAGATGCCTTGCTCCTCGGGAGCTGTCCAGGCCACCGTGCCAGCGTAGCCGTTGATAGTGCCGCTGTCGGAGGACCACTCGTACTCAAGGACGTCACCGTCCTCGTCCTCCGCAATACACTCGATCAGGCAACTGTCGAGAGGGGCAACAACCTCTTGCCGACAGGCAAGACCGACAATCTGCGGGGGATTGTTCTTCAGAGCGCACCCGCTCCACACCATGGACAGGCAGGCTATCAAGGATAGCAACAGGAACGTCTTCAAGGCACGAGGCACGTCAGTCTCCTCTTGGAATCAGCCGAACCCGAGGGTGCCGCGCCCCGTCAACGGCAAGGCACTTCCACAAACTGCGAAGCTCCGGCAAAGCAGTTCGAACACGTGGTCACCTTGAAATCAACGCTGCAGCTTGCTTCAACGCCGCTACCGTTACTCACGACAACAGACACCCTGGCATAGCCGGCACGGTCGGGCGCCTCCCATTCTATGCTCTCGCCACTCCCGGTAATTGACCCAGCGGCTCCATCGGTCTCAACATAGCCGCCGTGGTTGTCGTCCGTGATTCGAACGCAGCTCCATTCATACTGAAGCCCGCTCGTCGCCCCATCCACCACACACGTGATGAATAGTGGCCGCCCCACGAACACAAGGCACCGGCCGACACCAAACGGGGGTGGGCAGAGCAG
>JAUVYD010000149.1 GCA_030603265.1 Dehalococcoidia bacterium | reverse complement strand
GTGACAAGTGCGGGGTTGAGGTTGCTCACTCAAGCGTTCGACGTGAGAGGATGGGTCACATCGAGCTGGCTGCCCCGGTAACTCACATATGGTTTGCCAAGCTCGTTCCGTGCTGGTTGGGCATGCTGCTGGACCTGTCGCCCAAGAACCTTGAGTCCGTCATCTACTTCGCTCGGTATCTTGTCACCTCAGTGGACGAGGAGGGTGTTGAAGCCCGGATAAAGGAGCTTCTGGATAGCGGCGAGAGCGAAGACGCTGACAAGCTCCACGACGTGAAGGTTCGCTCGTTGCTCAATGAAGAGGACTACCGGGAGCTCAAGGAGAAGTTCGGTGGGCTCTTCCAGGCGGGAATGGGCGCCGAAGCTGCCCTTGACGTTCTCAGGGACCTGGATATTGAGAAGCTCCACGGCGAGATACTGGAGGGCCTGCGTACTGCCTCTCGCCAGCAACATGACAAGTTGAGCAAGAAGCTGCAGCTTGTTGAATCCTTGAAAGAGAGCGGCAACAGGCCGGAGTGGATGATTGTTACGGTTCTGCCGGTCCTGCCTCCGTCGCTTCGTCCGGTTGTGCAGTTGGATGGTGGACGTTTCGTCATCAGCGATCTCAATGACCTCTACAGGAGAGTTATTAACCGCAACAACCGTCTACGCCGTCTCATGAACCTCGGTGCTCCTGAGGCGATTATCCGGAACGAGAAGCGCATGCTCCAGGAAGCTGTTGATGCCCTGGTTGACAATGGTCGCCGTGGGCGAGTTGTGACCACAGGCAACAACCACGCTCTCAAGTCCCTGTCGGCCATGCTTGCGGGCAAACAGGGCCGATTCCGCCAGAACCTCCTTGGCAAACGCGTTGACTATAGCGGCCGGTCCGTTATCGTCGTCGGCCCGCAGCTCAAGCTGCACCAGTGCGGACTGCCGCGTCGCGTCGCGCTCGAGCTGTTCAAGCCCTTTGTCATGCACAGGCTGATGGAGAAGGGCTATGCGAATAACGTCAAGGTCGCACGACGGCAGGTTGAGAAGGCGCGGTCCGAAGTATGGGAACTCCTGCAAGAGGTGGTGAAAGAGCGACCGGTCATGTTGAACCGTGCGCCGACTCTGCATCGACTGAGCATACAAGCGTTCGAACCCGTCCTCATAGACGGGGACGCGTTCCAGCTACACCCTCTGGTGTGCTCGGCTTTCAACGCGGATTTCGACGGCGATCAGATGGCGGTGCACGTTCCTCTGTCCAAAGCGGCGGTGCGTGAGGCACGGGAGCGCATGCTGAGCGTCTACAACATGCTTCTTCCCAGTAACGGGATGCCGGTCGTTGCTCCCAGTCTTGACATGGTGCTTGGATGCTACTACCTGACCATTCCGAAGCCCCATTGCAAGGGCGAAGGGAAGCTCTTCAGCAGCTTCGACGATGCGAAGTTCGCGTACGAATCCGGGGTCATAGAACTCGGGTCAGACATCGAAGTGCGCCATGAGGGGCAGAGACTCAAGACGACGGTCGGGCGGATTATTTTCAACGATGCGCTGCCACCGCAGATGCGGTTCCAGAACAAGACCATGAACAAGTCCGCTCTCAGGGTGCTCGTGTCGGACTGCGTGCGCGTGCTTGGCAATGATTCCACTGCCGCGGTTCTGGACAACCTGAAGGACCTTGGGTTTACCTATGCGACCAAGTCGGGAGTCTCAATCGCCATGAGCGATATCGAGGAGCCGCCTGGAAAGACAGAGATACTGCGGGAGGCGGACCAGCGGGTCGGCGTGGTGGAGCACCAGTATGCGCGCGGCGTCATCACTGAGGACGAGCGCTACGAGAACGTTGTGCAGGTCTGGATGGAGGCTACCGACAAGATACTCGAGGATGTGTCGAAGTCCCTCGACCGCTACGGTCCAATCTACATGATGGCTACCTCCGGGGCCAAGGGGAACATCTCACAGATCAGGCAGATGGCTGGCATGAGAGGATTGATGACCGATCCTTCCGGGAAGATTATCGACTTCCCTATCAAGGCGAGCTTCCGTGAGGGGCTGTCTCCCATGGAGTACTTCATATCAACGCATGGCGCCAGAAAGGGCCTGGCTGACACAGCTTTGAGGACATCCGAAAGCGGATATCTCACCAGACGCCTGGTGGATGTGGCGCAGGACGTGATTGTGACGGAGCGCGATTGCGGCACGACCGATGGAGTCTGGGTCACCCTGGAAGGCAGCGGAGGAGCATTGCCGCCGTTCCACGAGCGCATGCTCGGCTACATGGCCGCGAGTCCGGTTGTCGATCCTGGCACTGGCGAGGTGATTGTCAGTCGCAATGAGGAGATCGATGAGGAGAAGACTCAGCGGATCGTTGAGGCAGGTATCGACAGGGTTCAGGTGCGCTCGCCGCTGAACTGCCGCTGCAGGTTCGGAATCTGCCAGTATTGCTACGGGCGTGACCTGGCCACGCGAAGCCTCGTCAAGCTAGGCAGTGCTGTCGGCGTGATAGCTGCTCAGAGCATCGGCGAACCCGGCACACAGCTGACGTTGCGCACCTTCCACACGGGAGGTGTTGTGGGCAGGGACATCACAACTGGTCTGCCCAGAGTGGAGGAGCTGTTCGAGGCACGTACTCCCAAGGGCCGTTCCGTGCTCTCCGCAATCGATGGCGCCGTCGTGGTGAGTGAGTCGGATGAGGGACGCATCGTCAAGATCAGTAACTCGACTTCCTACGATGAGGAGTACCCGGTGCCCGCAGGCGCGGAGATAGTTGTTCAGGAGGGGCAGGTTGTGGAAGTTGGTTCTCTGCTGTTCCGACCTGCAGTGAATGCAGAGGCCGAAGGCAAGGAGATACAGGCGCCTACGACCGCTCTGAGTGAGCAGAATGGCGTCGCCCGCATGTCTGGTAGAGCGCGAGTGGATGGTGATGTTGTTCGCGTGCATGTTGAGGAGCCTGAGGAGCGGGAGTACCCCATACCCGCAGGCGCTCGATTGACGGTGCAGACCGGGGACACGGTGCGCACAGGACAGCAACTTACTGAGGGAGTCATCAATCCGCATTCCATCCTCCGTATCATGGGCAAAGAGGAGACTCAGCAGTACATCATCGATGGAATTCAGGAGATCTACTGCTCGCAGGGCGTTACCATTCATGACAAGCATATCGCGACTATTGTCCGACAGACGCTGAGGCGTGTTGAGGTCATCTCGTCGGGAGATACTGAGTTGCTTCCCGGGGAGTTGGTCGACCGCTTCGACTATGAAGATGTGAACGCGAAAGTGCTGGCTGAGGGTGGCGAACCTGCGGCTGCTCAGGCCGTACTCCTTGGCATCACGAGGGCCAGCCTCAACAAAGACAGCTGGCTCTCTGCGGCATCGTTCCAGGAGACGAACAGGGTTCTTGCCGCCGCAGCATTGCGGGGAAAGACGGACAAGCTCAGGGGACTGAAGGAGAACGTGATTCTTGGGAAGCTGATTCCGTCTGAGGGGATCGCGAAGGCGGAAGCCAAATCGGAGACCCAGGTCCTCGAGGAGGAACCGATGGGGTTTCTTCTTGGATAGGGATGTGGAGTTCATCTACCGAATCGACTGAATCGCGTACTGTCGTAGAATGGCTCGCAAGGCGCCAGAAGAAGAGAATCGCGTAGTATCAGGGGAACCGGTGGTCGAGGATGCACACGCCGAGTTCCGCCTGCGTCCTCAACGTCTGGAGCAGTTCATCGGCCAGGCCAAGGTCAAGGAACACCTGAGCATAGCGATTGCTGCCGCGCGCAAGCGCGGCGAGTCCCTTGACCACACTATCCTTCACGGCCCGCCGGGCCTCGGCAAGACAACTCTCGCCCACATAGTCGCTGCCGAACTCGGTGTCAATATCAAGGTGACGTCTGGTCCGGCCATCGAGCGTCCTGGTGACCTGGCGGCTCTTGTCACCAACCTCGAGGAGGGCGACGTCCTCTTCGTGGACGAGGTGCATCGGCTCAGCCGGATCGTCGAGGAGAAGCTCTATCCGGCCATGGAGGATTTCGTCTTCGATATCTTCCTGGGCAAAGGCCCGGGAGCCCGGGGGCTAAGGCTCACGTTGCCGCCCTTCACGCTTGTCGGAGCTACGACACGGTACTCTCTTCTGAGTCCACCATTAAGAGATAGATTCGGGATTGTGTGCCACCTGGACTTCTACGACGAAGAGGCTATCTGTCTCATACTCAAGCGTTCCGCCGCCATCATGCATATCCCCGCGGATGAAGCGGGGCTGCTGCACGTGGCGCGGCGCTCAAGAGGCACACCGAGGGTGGCCAACCGGTTGCTCAGAAGGCTCCGGGACTTCGCGCAGGTCGTCGCGGACGGCAGCATAACCGAGGAGACGGCAAGAGAGGGACTCGCGCGTCTCGAGATAGACTCAGCCGGTCTGGACGGGATTGACCACAAGGTTCTTCTCACCATCATCGATAAGTTCGACGGTGGACCAGTAGGGCTGGACACGATAGCTGCCTCGGTTGGCGAGGACGCTGATACCATCATGGACGTGTACGAACCATACCTTCTGCAGCTTGGCTTTCTGGACAGGACTCCTAGAGGGCGTGTTGCATCGCGCCGGGCCTACGAGCACCTGGGGTTGCCCTATACGCGGAGGACGTCCAAACAAGCTGGGATGTGGGGAGAGGAGTAACCCCGGCGACCCTTCTACTCCATGAACTCTCGCAACGTTGG
>JAUVYD010000107.1 GCA_030603265.1 Dehalococcoidia bacterium | reverse complement strand
ATTTCGAAGGACCGCTCCTATGGCCCACTAATACCCAGAGGCCACGCCGACATCATTGTGACGCTCGAGCCGGTGGAAGCCCTCCGCCTCCTGGCCGAGTTGGGTAATCCCAGCACCGTGGTCATAGCCAACTCCAGACCCGTGTATCCACCGGACGTGAGCAGCGGCAAGGCCACGTACCCTGAACTCAAGGACCTGTTTGGCGCCCTCGAGAAGTACTCGGCGAAGAGCACGCTGGTGCATGCAACCGAAGCGGCACTGAAACTCGGGGACCCGATCTACACAAACATAATCATGCTCGGGGCCCTGCTCGGGGCGGACGTTGTGCCGCTTGACCGGGATGCTATGGTAGAAGTGCTTGCGGACCGATTCAAGGGCCCCGCCCTTGAGCGCAATAAGGTCGCCCTCGACAAAGGATTCGGCCTGGTGCAGCAGCCATAGAAGTGACGTAGCAAGTCGACTGCGCCGGCGGTCAGGATGGGGCAGCCGGGGACAGCAACGAGGCGTGACAACGAGAGGCATCCGGCCGGTCCCCCACCCGGAGCGGTCGGATGCACTTCTTGCTCACTGCGCCGGGGCGGGCAGCAGATGCCCGCCCCGCGCACGAATCGGTCTGCAGGAAAACTCCTCCAACCAAGGCCGCAGCAGCGTGGGTTCACGTCTGAAGTGCCTTCTCGCCCAATGTCTTCGAGAAACTGAAGGGAGAGAGGCTGTCGGACCGCATCAACCGCCCGGTCTGCGAGCAGGACGCCCGGGCAACCCGCGAACAGAGCGGCGGGGACCGTGTGGCCCCCACCTCGCAATCATCATTACGCTACCTTCGGTCAGGCATGCCGGTTACACATACGGCACCATCTCGTAGCGGCCCCGGGCTACGTCTATGCGTCCGAGCTGTCCACCACCCTCCCAGAGCTGGACTATCTTGCTGTCGCGCAGGTACTTCTCGATGTGGTAGTTCTTCATGTAGCCATAAGAGCCGGTCAGTTCCATCGCCATATTGCAGACGCGAATGGCCATGTCACAGGCATAGATCTTGGCCCCGGAGGCACTGGCTATCTGCGCATCGGAGTACGGCGGTCCGTAGACCTTGCGGTTGTTGAACATGCTGGCCACCGTTAGATAGTAGAAGCGGGCGCTTTCGACACCTATCATCATGTCCGCGAGCATGGCCGCCTGCAACCCGTGCTGACGCACCTGCTTGCCGTCGTAGTAGCGCTGGCCGGTAAACTCGAGGGCGATGTCCAGCGCACCCTGGGCCGCGCCGACAGCGAAGGCAGCGCTGGAGAGCCTTCCCCACGAGAGGAAGTTGCGGAAACTCTGGTGGTCCTTGCCCGGCTCCATGGAGGCGCGGTAGTCCTTCGGGACCCTGACGTCGTCCAGGTAGATAGACGCATTCACATCGGTGAAGCGCATGCCCATCTTGTTCTCGGGCTTGCTGAAAGAGAGGCCAGGCGTATCCGCGGGCACGTAGATGAGCGCGATGCCCTCCTCCGCCAGTTCCGGATCGGTCGTGCAGGTGACCAGGTACACATCCGCCACACTCCCTCCACTGGGGAACTGCTTGGCCCCGTTTATCACCCATTCGTCGCCGTCAAGCCGCGCCCGGGTATGGATGGCCTTCCCGCGGTACTCGGCGCTCTCGATATTGCAGCCGCCTTCAGGCTCGGTCATCGCCTGGCACGCCTCGACAAACGTGTCGCCGCAGTACGGTGGGCAGAGTTCCTGCATAACACGTTCGTTGTGCGAGCGCATCGCCGGGCCGAAGACCCAGGGTGGCACGCTGAGCGTCATGGCAATGCCGCAGTCGGCCCGCGACACCTCCTCGTAGCCCACCATGAGTGAGATTGCGCTCGCGCGCATCCCGCCGAGAGACTCGGGCAGCCCGCGCTTGTGCATACCAATTGCGGCCAGGCCATCGAGAACCCCGTGCACAACGCGCCTGTCCTCATCCTCGTCAAGCTGCTGCCTGACAGGCAGAATCTCCTCCTTGACGAAGTCCCGGATGCTCGCAATCATCATCCGGTCCTCTTCCGTAATGAAGTCGGCATACTCCTTCACTGCTCTCACCTCCCGTTGTCGTCGATTAGTCTCCCACGTTCCTGCTCCGGCCATACACCGGAGAGAATCCGATCCTTGCTACTCAGTGCTTCCTTCGCTCTGGTTGAGAGCCTGTGCGATGGACAGGGCACGCTCTGCGGCCTCCTGCAGCGCGGATGCGCGACTTGAGAAGCTCCAGAGGGATTTCAACTCCATGGTTCTCACGAAGCTGCTGCCGCAGACGCCGGCAGTATTCATGCTCGATGCTGACTGGCACATATCCCTTCGCCGTCTCCACGAGCTTCACGGGCACGTCGAGCACATGCTCCTCGGCACCCAGAGACAGGCGCACCTGTTGCTCGACCTCACGTACGCGCGCCTTCCGGTGCTCCGCGGAGAGGATGCGCCAACCAAGTATGCCCAGCTCCGTGGCCAGAACCTGCTCTACTTGCCCGAGAAGGGTTTCCGGAAGGTCCACGAACAGCAGATAGCCTGGCCTTCCTTTCTTGGTCAACGACGAAACCAGGTTCACGTTCTGCACCCCGAGCGCGATGAGTTCCTCCGTCACCGACGCAATGACATCGCCGCAGGCATGGTCAACCTGGGCGAGAAGCAGAATGCTCGGGGAGCGCGTCATGCTGTGCTGCTCAATACGGCAACTCCTTCCCTCTATTCCCGGTGGAGTGTCAAGACAGCAATTGTTGCAGACTCAACCGCTGTGAGAAGCTACCCCACGACCCCGACCGCAGGGAGAGGGCCGGTTGCACAGTCAGGGTAGGGAGCGGCTGTTGCTTTGTCAAGGGTTTTTCGAGCGTGCTACCTGCGTGTCAGGGTATTGGAAACAGCGGTCTTCCGCGGTGCAGCGGCGGGCGGCGCCAGGTGCTCGCCCTGAGGAGCGGCTATTGACATCCGAAAGGTCCACCGATACCTTTGCCTCTCAGGCTGGCAACCCGAACACTGCCGCGGATGCCTGCAGGGGCCATGGCAGACCCTGCGAGCCGCCGGCACAATGACCGGCAGCGATGCCGGACGGGCCGCGAGCACGATTGCGGCATCGTCGTTTCGGCGGGGGCCCGGCAGCAACACAACTATCAAAGGAGGCCATCATGGCGAAGGTTTACATCTGCAAGAGCTTCTTTCCGGAGGTCTTCGAGCGACTGAAGGGCGTTCACGAGTTCAAGGTCTGGGAGGGCGCCGAGGAGATGCCGGTTGAAGCCCTGCTCCGCGAGGTCCCGGACATCGAGGGACTCATCCCCGTAGCGAACCGCATCAGTCCGGAGGTCTTCGCGGCCGCACCGAAACTTCGTGTCATCAGCAACATGGGCGACGGCTGCGACCACATAGACCTCGCAGAGGCGACACGCCGGGGCATACCCGTGGGACACACACCCAACATCCTTACTGAGACAACAGCCGACCTCGCGTTCGCGCTCCTCCTCGCCGCTGCACGACGCATAGTCGAGGGCCAGGCCTTCGCCCGCGACGGCCGATGGAAGGCGCACGCGCACCTCGATCTCCCCGGAGTCAACGTGAACAACAAGACGCTGGGCATCGTCGGGATGGGCCACATAGGTTCCCACGTCGCCAAGCGCGCACGGGGGTTCAACATGCGCGTTCTGTATCACAACCGCAACCTGAACGCCGAATCACTCCTTGGCGCGGAGTACCGCGACAGTCTGCACGGCCTGCTGGCCGAGTCCGATTTCGTCGTCCTCACACCTCCCCTCACGGCGCAGACGCGCGGCATGATGGGCCGCGACGAGTTCGCCGTCATGAAGCCGACCGCGATACTCGTGAACGCTGCACGCGGCGCCGTCGTCGATGACGAGGCCCTCTACGAGGCTCTCAAAGAGCACCGCATCTTGAGAGCAGCGATCGATGTCACCAGCACCGAGCCTCTCCCGCTGGACAGCCCTCTGTTCACACTCGACAACATCATCATCATGCCGCACATCGGCAGTGCCGTCCCGGAGGTCAGAAAGGGAATGATGACCATGGCCGTGGACCAGTTGATGATGGGGCTCAGGGGCGAGCGCATCCCGAACTGTATCAACCGGCAGGTGTACGAAGAGAAGTAGCCCACGGCGCGGACGAGCGGACAGGCAGCTGTCGGGCGGGAATACTACACTCCACCCATTATGCTGACTGCCACCTCACTCACAGGCGTGACAGAGGGCCTCACGAGCCGTCCGGCCATGCAAACATGCTCGAATTCTCCGCCGCACTTGCCACAACCAACCCGAACCTGCTAAACAATGACATTGGCCGCCGGACGGTGGCAGAAAGGGGTTCCCCTTCCGTGCAAACAGATACGTCGATAAATTCGCTGCGACTCCAGAGGAACGCGCCCAACTGTCTAACGGCGCTGCGCGTCGTACTTGCCGCCGTCATCGCATACCTCCTGTATCAGAGGGAGCCAGGCACCATCTTCGCAGCAGGCATTCTGCTCATCATCGCCGCGTCCACCGACACACTGGATGGTCTCCTGTCGCGCCGTCTCGGCCAGGCAACCACGGGAGGAGCGCTCTTCGACCTTGTGGCCGACGAGATACTCTTCATGCCGAGCCTGGTCCTTGCAATAAGGGCAGGGCTCTTCGACCGCACCGATGGACTCGTACCTCTGAACCCGTATCTCTACGCGGTGCCGGCGCTCGCCGGCGGGGCTACGGTGCTGGCAGGAGTGAGCATCTATCTGTGGAAACGCCGCACCCGCTTCATGGAACTCCCATCGCCTCCACCGGTGGTCAAGGCCACCTACTGGTTCTGGATGGCAGCGCTGATAGTGGCCGTGCTGCGCATAGGGCCCGACGAGTTCCTCTCCGTCATGATGCTCCTGGCCCTCATCTTCACCGTGCTGGCCTTCTACTCGTACCTGAAGAAGAGCTGCTACGTCTTCACGGACTGAACCGCACCACACCGCCACCGCTCGTATCACGGACAACGGGAACGTTGCGACAACACAGAACACCGGTGCGCAGAGCCATCGTCCACATGGCCGCACATTGTGCCAATCGGCTGTGATAGGCTGTAACTCTCACCATCATAGGAGAGAACTCAGAGATATGAAGCCGATAGCCACTACTGCAGACTCAAGTCTGCGCCTGAGATTCAACGTGCCGAACTGCGTCACAGCGCTCCGTGTCGTTCTTGCCGCCGTCATCGGCTACCTCCTGTACCAGAGAGAGCCAGGCGCCATCTTCGCAGCAGGAATCCTGCTCATAGTGGCCGCGTTGACAGACACCCTCGACGGCATCCTGTCGCGCCGTCTCGGCCAGGAGACACCGGGAGGAGCGTTGTTCGACCTTGTGGCCGACGAACTCCTCTTCATGCCGAGCCTGATACTCGCCATCGTTGCGGGACTCTTCGCGCGCACGGACGGCCTCATGCCCCTGAATCCGTATCTCTACGCGGTGCCCGCGCTCGCTGGAGGCGTCGCAGTGCTGGTCGGCGTTGCGGTCTTCCTGTGTAAACGCCGCACGCGCGTCTTCGACTTCCCATCTCCTCCTCCTGTCGCCAAAGCCAACTACTGGTTCTGGATGGCGCCGCTCATAGTGGCGACCCTGGGCGTCGGTTCCGACATGGGCCTCGCCGTCCTGATGTACCTGTCGCTCATCTCAACGGTTCTCACGTTCTACTCCTACCTCAAGAAGGGCAGCTACGTCTTCACGGACTGACCGGAGAGGCGCCCCCGGTTCCGGACCCTTCGAGCCGCGTATCGTGCTCCCCTATCAGCCGGTCGCACCACCATCCTGAGCGCCCCCCGGACACACCTCCCCCTGCGGTTGACAGTGGTGCTAGAATGGAATATCCGGGTGAGGAGGAGCGGGAACTGAATGGAGCTTGA
>JAUVYD010000242.1 GCA_030603265.1 Dehalococcoidia bacterium | reverse complement strand
CCCATGCCCGTTGACCCTTCTGTACAGGAGATTGCACTCAAGGGCTACGAGCGGGGTGAACAACCGGTCAGCTGCCGCCCCGCTGATGTGCTGGAGTCTGAACTGGAGACAGCTCGCCGTGAAGTGGGTGACCTGGCGGCTGATGCCGGCGATGTTCTCACACACGTGCTCTATCCGACGTCCGGCAGGCGATTCCTGCGCTGGAAGTACGGGCTTGAGGCGCCTCCACCCGAGACAAAGGGCAAGACGCTCGATGATATCCGGCGGGAGGACGAACTGCTTGAGAAGGTGCGCTCGGGCGAAGTGGCTGCTCCCGACGCAGAGGTGGCAGGTGAACCAGAGTTGACAGGTGCCGAGCCTTCCCCCGAGCTTGTCGTGGGGACGCCGCTGTTGAGCCCTATGCCAGGAACAATCATCCGCTACCTGGTTGAGGAGGGAGATGAGGTGCAAGCTGGCGACGGCGTATGCCTCCTTGAGGCCATGAAGATGGAGAACGTCCTGCCGTCTCCGGAAGACGGGAAGGTTATCGCCATCAAGTGCCGGCCCGGCGACAAGGTGCAGTTGAACCAGACTCTGGCGGTGATAGGATAGCCTCGATGGGCAAGACCCTCGCTGAGAAAATTCTGTCTGACAGATCGGGCGCCGATGCCGACGCGGGCGACATCGTGATTTCACGTGTTGACCTCGCGTTTGTGCAGGATACGACTGGCCCCCTGACATTGCGGGTTTTTGCGGAGGCGGGCTTCGAGAAGCTTGCAGACCCGTCGCGGACGGTCCTTTTCATGGACCACGCTGCTCCCAGCCCCGCACGAGAGCTCTCGACGGACCACGTGTTCATGCGTGAGTTTGGTCGAGAGTGTGGCTGTGCCGTGAGTGATGTCGGCGAAGGCGTATGCCATCAACTTGTTGCCGAGCGCTATGCCAGACCGGGCGATGTGGTTGTGGGTTCTGACTCGCACAGCGTGACTGCCGGCGCACTGGGTGCGTTCGGGACAGGGATGGGGTCGAGTGATGTTGCAGTCGCCATGGCGCTGGGGAAGAACTGGTTCAGGGTGCCCGAGACGTTGCGCATATGGCTCTCAGGGTCACTTGGCCCGATGGTGTACTCGAAGGACCTCATTCTTCACCTGATTGGACTTATCGGAGCAGACGGCGCCACATACATGGCGCTGGAGTTCGCCGGGCCCGGTGTCGACACGCTCTCGCTGGCTGACAGGCTCGTTGTGTCGAACATGGCTGTGGAGGCAGGGGCGAAGGTCGGCCTCTTTCCAAGCGATGAGAAGACCAGGGAATTCCTTGAAGCCATGGGCCGGGGCAAGGACTACCGCGCGCTGGCCGCCGACGCGGACGCCAAGTATCAGCGCACGATTGAGATTGCCCTTGACTCGCTGCAGCCTGTGGCATCGTGCCCGCACACCGTGGACAACGTGCGCCTCGTCTCCGAGTTGAGCGGTACACGCGTGGAACAGGTCTTCGTCGGTACGTGTACGAATGGACGCCTGGAGGACCTGGAACTCGTCGCGCGCATGCTTGCGGGCAGGAGGAAAGCTGACGGCACCAGGCTGCTTGTTGCCCCGGCCTCTCGACGGGTCTTGCTGCAGGCAATCGAGCGCGGTCATATCACGTCCCTCGTTGAGTCCGGCGCTACCATCCTGCCACCCGGTTGTGCCGCCTGTCTGGGATTGCACCAGGGGGTGCTCGGCGATGGAGAGACGTGCCTTTCTACAGCCAATCGTAACTTCAAGGGACGCATGGGCAATCCGGACGCGTTCGTGTATCTCGCGAGTCCCGCGACCGCGGCCGCAACGGCGCTTGCCGGCGTCATAACCGATCCCCGGGAGATATGCTGACCATGGAGAGGAACATCCTGAGAGGCACAGCCATCATCGCAGGGGATGATGTCTCAACTGACGACATAATACCCGGGCGATTCGCGCACCTCCGCAGCAACCTTCCTGAACTGGCCACCCATGTTTTCGAGGATAGAATCCATGGATTCGGGGACAAAGTGAGGGAAGGTGATGTGCTTGTCGGGGGGCGCAACTTCGGGCTCGGCTCCAGCAGGGAGCATGCACCGGTTGTCATCAAGATGGCGGGCGTAGCCGCCATCCTGGCGAAGTCGGTGGCCCGCATCTTCTACCGGAATGCCATCAACCAGGGATTGGTCGTTCTCATCTGCGATACGGATGGCATTCGGGATGGCGACGCGCTTGAGATAAGGCTGGACGACGGAGTCGTCGTCAACCTCAACACGGGAACAACGCTGAGGTGCGACAAGATGCCCCCGCTCATGTCCGATATCCTCGCCGCGGGTGGCCTCGTGCCGTATATCAGGCAGCACGGCACGCTTGATGCCGGCTC
>JAUVYD010000116.1 GCA_030603265.1 Dehalococcoidia bacterium | reverse complement strand
GATTCTGCGCGTACGCAGTGGGTGCCGAGCGGCGCCGCACGTTGGCGGCGACACGCTACCAGGTTCGCTGGCTGCCCGACATGGACGACGTGCTGTCGCGCTTGGCGCGGCGGCAGGTCGGACATCGCCTGGGCTCATTGGTGAAACCCGTCTCGGCGAAGAACTCTTGTTCCGATGCCGTGAAGGCGAACTCGTGACCGCAATCGCGGCACGTGATCGTCTTGTCTTGATAGCTCACTGGATGACCTCCTCTATACGTAAAACTTGGTTCGAAGGAGTTACGGTCATTCAGGGCTCGACTGCGAAGAGGGGGCACGAACGAGGACCAAAGAACTGAACTTCTACTACCAATACCACTATACACCCTGGCAGCGTTTCCCACAAATACGTTTCCGCGGAATCTCCATCTGCGCGAACGACTGGCCCCGCGTGCTGGTGCGGAAATGCGGGGACACCATACTCATTTCACTACGCGCCCGTCCCAGCAGGTGCAGTGCCAACGCACGCCCGCGGGCAGGCATGGGAGCCTGCCCCTACGGGAGATCATAGTTCACCCTGCGCCACGGGCAGGTCGGCAATGAACGGGCCAAGGCTCTCCTTCCTCGTTCGCGTCGCCTCTCCAACGAGTTCACGGGAATTCCGGGGTCACCATACGCAAGTCAGTTCGGACAATCCGTGAATGATGTCCCCCGAACTGAGGGGGCGGGCATGGGAATGTTCTCAAGGGATTCGTGGGCGCGCTCACAGTGCAGAGAATGGCATGCAGTAATGCGTGGACCTGGAGGCAGGGCATTTCGTGCAATCTTGCATTTGAAATGCAATTTGGCATGGTTTCTGTTGCAGGCGGACGATTGTGAACCACAGGATGATTGCGCGCCTTGTGTGTCGGCGCTAGAATGAGCGAACGCAGGAGGCTGTTGTCAGTATGAAGTATCGTATTGTCATGGAACCTCAGCCTGATGGCGGCTACACCGTTTACGTGCCAGCTCTTCCTGGCTGTATCTCCGAGGGTGATAGCCGCACTGAAGCCATTGCCAATATCCGTGAGGCAATCTCCGTCTACACGGAGAGCATTGCGGAGAGGAATCTACCTACCCCGCAGATTGAGGAGAGTGAGGTCACCGTGTGACCCATCTGTCAGGGCTTTCCTGGCAGGACATGTCCGCAGCGCTGCAGCGAGCAGGGTTCCATCTCGATAGACAAAGGCGCAGCCACCTTGTGTTCGTTCAGAGCGACAGCAATCGCACTGTGGTGGTTCCACGCCATTCCGAACTTGAGCCAGGCACAGTGAGTGCAATCCTGCGTGAGGCAGGCCTGTCGCGTGAAGACGTTGGCCGCTGAATGATTGTCACCGCCTCGTTCTGTTTCCTCTCTGTGTAGTGAAGTTCGGGACACCATACTCATTTCGTACGGGCTGAGGGCTCTTGCGGACTGCTCGCGAAGTTCGGTGGTCATTTCCCGCCGTCTTCCTTATCTGCGGCCGTCTTTCTTCTTCACCTCGCCTTCGATCTGCTTGAGTTCATCGACCGCTTCGGCGAAATGCTGATCCACCGGTTGTGGCAGTGCGGCCTGAGCGCCTCGGAACTGTTCAAACTCCGCTTCCGCCTTGAGCTTCGCCATCTCGTGCGAAATCTTGCCCGCATGGGTGAGCATCTGGCGGTCGCTGATGCGGATGAAGTCGTCGAGCCTGGCAATCCAGTCTGCCATGGTCATCGGCTTGCGGGTGACGGCCTGGAGTTCGGCAAAGTCGAGGTAGGCTGAGACAATCAGGTTGAGCGCCCGCAGTTCTTCTTCGTCCAGGTAGTTCTTCGCGATGGTCACGTCGTCCTTGCGGGGGGTGTTGCCGGAGAAACCGGTCAAGCCCATATTGGGTTTACCGGCATCGGCCCGGCCGTGCACGATCTCGGCAGCGGTTTGCCCGACAATGGCCCAGTGCATCTTGTTCTGCACTGTCTGGAAGAAAAGACTGGAGATTTCTACTCTCGGCTCGTAGTCAATGCTGGTGGCATAGATGTCGAGGACTTTCCGCCAGAATACGCGTTCCGAGGAGCGGATGTCACGGATGCGGCCGAGCAGTTCCTCGAAATAGTCTCCTCCTCCAGCCGCCTTGAGGCGCTCGTCGTCCATCGCGAAGCCCTTCACGATGTATTCGCGGAGTCGCTGGGTGGCCCAGATGCGGAACTGGGTGCCGCGGAGGGACTTGACGCGGTAGCCGACCGAGATGATGACGTCGAGGTTGTAATGCCGGGTGTCGTACTGCTTTCCATCGCTGGCAGTTGTCCGGAAATTCCGGACAACTGCTCGTTCCAACAACTCGCCTTCGTCAAAGATGCTGCGGATGTGCTCGCTGATGGTGCGAACATCCTTCCGGAAGAGTTCGGCCATCTGTTTCTGCGTAAGCCAGACTGTTTCCTGCTCGACCCTGACCTGAACGCGCGTTCGGTTGTCTTCGGTCTGGTAGAGCAGGAACTCGCCGTGGCTGCTGGAGACCAGTTCACTTGCCATAGCCGAGGTCCTCCAAGTTGGCCCAGATCATATTGTCCAGTCTGGCCGACTCCTCCATCTGCCCCCGAGTTGGACAGTTAGTCGCGCCATCCTCTCGTCGAATGGCTCGCCATCGTCCTTCGACCTCGGCAGCGCCAACATAACGACCCTGCGTCAACACGTAGCCATGGGGGCCGGAGTATCCTTGGGGAGCAGGGTCCAGCAGGTACTCTAAGCCCCCAGTATAGGCAGCGTCAATGGTTGGCGTGTAGAACAAGTGACATATGTTGACCAGCCTACGGCTGATGTCAGGGGTCGCGGGTCTGAAGTCAGGAATCATGAGTCACGTGTGAATGTGGGGCGCTCCTTACTCATTTCGATGCGAGTCAGCGTGCCCTCGCGTCAACTTCGCTATCCATCCGCAGCGCCCGGTGACCCGGCAGCACGGAGGTCGGAGCTGGCTTGGACTATGGGGTAGGGTCACAGAGACGAACTTCGCCAAGGGCATATTGACGCCCGACAGGGAGACAGGTAGGCTACCAAAAGAAAACCCACCGTCGCCGTGGCGAGGGTGGGGAGTTAATACGCCCAGCATGAACCGCGTTCAGGCTGGGGAGCTAATACACCAGTAACGGTACTGCGTCGATCTCACTTTAGCAACTACTTGCAGTGCTTACCGTGAGGAATGAGAATGCCGTTGAGCGTGCCTATCCTCAGCGTTCCATGGGCGGGTACGGTAACGCGATGCTCCATATGCCCGCTTCTAGTCAGCCTCATGTGACTGCCAGTCTGTCGGGAGACCCTGTAGCCGAGGCGGCTGAGCTGCTTCGCCAAGTCCTCACCACTCACATCCCTCGGGACCTTCAAACCGCGATGACCTCTTCCTTCACCATGTGCAGACGAATTAGCCTGGGCACCTCGTCCTCATCGAAGTGACAGCGGACAGCGTCTACGGCCATCTGCTTCATTTCATCGAGCGTGTCGGCCTGGGTGTAGATGGAGGACCCCGGCGCATGGGCCTCATAGCCGCCTTCGGGCGATTCTTCAACGAGGAACAGTATCTCCTTGGACATCTCCAACCTCCTGCACGCTTCCGCAAGAAACAGTATATGCCAAATGGCGGCCGGTCGTGCATCGACATTCCGCCGCATCCTGAATTCTGGGGGCACCATGCTCATTTCGTACGGGTTGAAGACCGAGGTGGGCAAGTGAAAGAGTCAGGGCGGAGTCGACACCCGCGGGTCAAGAGTCGCGTGTCGGGAGGACGGGCTTCTTCACCAGCAGAACGGTCGGGATGGCGATGGCCAACAGGACCGCGGCGGTGGTGAAGGCGCCCACGTACGAGCCCGTGACATCATGCACCAGGCCCGAGAACAGAGGCCCGGTGGAGGTTCCCATGCTCTGTGCCATGTTGAGCGCGCCGAACACGGCCCCGTAGAACAGCAGACCGAAGTTGGTGCTCCCCAGCATCGATAGACTGGGAAGCCACGCCCCCACTCCCAACCCCAGCAGCAGCGCGTATATCCAGATGACCGCCAGCGGCGAGTCAGCACGCACGGTCAGCAGCAGGAGTACACCCGATAACTGCAGCGCGATGCCGATTGCACAGACATGACTGGCCCGCATCTTATCGCACAGCCAGCCAAAGAAGAGTTTCCCGGTGCCGCTGCCGAATGCAATCGCTCCGAGCGCCGATGCACCAGTGGCAGTCGGATAGCCGATGTCCGCGAGGAAGGGCGCCGAATTCTGAATCGTGCCCATGTTGGCGAAGTTGGAGAAGGCGAACGCCACAGCCATCAGCCAGAAAGCCCGCGTCCTCAGCGCCTGCTGCAACGTGAACCCTTCTTTCTCACCACCCCCGAGTGTCGCGTCTCCCGGGTCCCCGGCCGGTGCCCTATCCCCGTCCGGATAGAGTCCCATGTCAGAAGGCCGCGTGCGTACTACGCCAAGCGCTAGCGGGATAGCCACGGCCAGTATCAGGATGGCCATAGAGAGATAGGCCGCCCGCCAGTCGAAGCGCGCCAGCATGTAGCCGATGAATGGAGCCATCACAACGCCACCCGCACCGATGCCGGCCCCCATCAGGCCCAGCGCCGTGCCCCGCTTGCGCTTGAACCAGTTCGACATGAGCGCGCTACACGGCACCAATCCCATGGCGGAGGCGCCGATTCCGACTATCACGTAGCCAAGATAGAAGAGGTACAGGTCGCTCATCCGGCTCACGATGACGAATCCGAGGCTCATCATCAGCGCCCCAATCGCAATCACCGGTCGCGCCCCGTGACGGTCCACGAAGCGGCCGACCACAGGCGAGGCGAATCCCACCATCAGGTAGAGGAGCGTGAAGCCGGCCATTACCTGGCCCCGCCCCCAGCCCAACGACGCCTCGAGAGGCTTGACGAAGAGGCTGAAAGCGAACACACCGCAGCCGCTGAACAGAACCATCAGCAGGAAGGCGACACCTACCAGATGGTAGCCGTAGAAAAAGCGCCCCTTGCGCTGATTTGCTGCTTCGCCGTTCATGAAAGCTCGTTGCAGAGAGACCAGCGGCCATTGTAGCAGTCGAGGCGGAAGGAAGGGGGGCGTGAAGGAGTCATGAGTGAAGGCAAAGTGGGCAGCCGGGTGTTGTGCGGTGAGAAGGGACCGGGCCAGGCACGAACGAGCCGTCCGGCTGGCGTGTCGTTCAGTGGGGTATTCACCCTGGCGACGCTGTGTGACAACTAGGGGATGGGCGAGGCATGCCATCGCCCCTACAGATACCCCACCCGCCCCTCCGGGCAGGGATGGGACCCTGCCCCTACCTCACGAATCACCTCCCCCTCCCACCGGGTCGTTCGCGAATGACCCCTGCATCCGAAACCACCCCCACCACACCACCACGGAGAGATGCACGAACCAGCCGTTCGGCTAGCGCGACGTTCAGTGGTGTATTCACCCTGGCGGCGTTGTGTGACAACAAGGGGACGGGCGAGGCATGCCATCG
>JAUVYD010000027.1 GCA_030603265.1 Dehalococcoidia bacterium | reverse complement strand
CAGCGAGAGTTGGTGTGTCGGGTGTTCTGTGGTGTGCTGTTCCGAGCTGCGACGGCATGCCTCGCCCGTAGTTTGGTGCATTGGACATGGTTGTGTTCACGGACAGGATGAATGCGGCACGTGATGTAGGGGCAGGCCTCTGAGCCTGCCCGCAGGAGGGGGTGATGGGTGGTGTGCAGCGTGCCTCTACACGGAAATGGCGCAATTGCAGGCTGACGGGGTTGGTCCCGGGCCGTGTGCTCCCGGCGTCCTGCCACGATGGTCCTTGGTTCCGCACCCGCCACGAGCAGGTGCGCGCTCCTTCTTCGCCGCAGGCCTTGACAGAATGACCGCGGCAGGATACCAATTGAGTCGACAGGCACCCGCATGGCCGGCGTGCCGGGACGGACGCCGAGGAGGGAGGAGCATGGCGGAGATAACGCTCGTTGATGTTGAGTCGCAGTTCGTCCTGGGAATGCGGAAACGGGGTGCCTACGAGGAGATAGCGGGGGTGCTGGACGAGCTCTTTCAGTACGCAAGGTCCCACGGCGCCGAGATTGTCGGCCCGCCCATCGCCATCATGCATGAGGCCGGGAGGGAGGAGGCGGAGATGGCCGACCGCGAGAAGAACGCGGTCCTCGACATGGCGCTTCCTGTGGCGAATGAGGTGGAAGGCACCGATGCGATTACGGGCTACCTGCTCCGCGGCGGCACGATGGCGAAGACGGTCCACGAGGGCCCGTACGAGGACTGCGGACCGGCGTACGACGCGCTCTTCGAGTGGATTCAGAAGAACGGGAAGCGCATCATCGGACCGCCCCGCGAAGTCTACCTCAATGACCCACGCGAGGTCCCGCTCGAGGCGCTTCTCACCGAGATATACGCGCCTGTCGCGTGAAGAGTCTGCCCGGCGCAGGAGTCCCGCACGGCTTCTGTCTTCCGGCCAGGGCGACTGAATGCTGAAGGGGCCCGGCTGGCTGGCTGCCTGTGTGGCTGGTCAGGGGCTGTCTGTTCCTGCTGGCGTGGCCATCGCGCCACCGACGTTTTCCACGCGCGGTTGGTCCCGTGATACCATCCGCGTGCTAGGCTGCGGATAGGGCTGCGGCCCGCAGGGAGTACATGACGATGAGACTCACGAGTGGCGGCGTTCTCCTGCTGATGCCGGTCCTCGCCCTGCTGTCTGCCGGCTGTTCCCCGGGCGTGCCTGCCGCAGACTACGATGCAGCGGTTGCCGGGCTGGACGCGGCGCAGGACAGGGCGGATGCCGCGGAGGCCGAGGCTGATAACCTGCGAGGGCGTATCGATGCGCTGACGGATGAGCGGGATGCCGCGCTGAGCGAGGCGGCGGCATTGGAGGAGCAACTCTCTGACATGAGCTGTGGAGAGTCTGCTCAGGATGCGTGGGACGCCACGTGGGCCCGTCACGAGCGGGTCAGGATTGATGTGCCGGAGCGGGGTGCGCTGCTGGAACTGGCGCCATGGATGATATTCCCGGAGGCGCCACCCTGGCTCGCGGATGCCACGCTCTGCTCTGTGCATCTTTCACAGGATTCTGACGAACAGGACAGCGTGTGCATCGTCGAGTCGCCTGAGGACGACATGCTCATCATCGTGCAGGAGTCGGAAGGGCTCGTCTTGATGACCTGCCGGGGTGGGAGCCTCGACTACGAGATGACTGTCACCACTGGCAAGAACGGCCGCATCATCCAGCAGATATTCACTGCTGGTGAGGACTACGCGCAGCTCGAATGGGTCGGCCCGGAGGGCATGGAGCGCTTCGTTGCTCTGTACAACGGGATTGAGTACACGTCATACTGGCCCGCGAACGAGGGTGAACACGAGCAGGTCTACAAGTCATTCGTCGACTGGGTGCACGACGTTGGCGCTGACGGAGGCCTGATTCGGTCGGAGGACAGGCCGATGATGATGATAGGACTCGGCGAGCTGCGCGGACTGCCATACGCCGGACTCACGCTGAGCGACGCCGAGGCGCTGAAGCGGGCGGCAGCCGACCTGATGTTCGGCGTGCCGCAGGGCAGCCTGTTGTAGCAGCGGATTCGGCTGCATTGATGGTGTGTCAGAGGGTCGTGAGACCGTGCCGTCGGGCGGGTGCGCCCACA
The DNA here is from genome assembly GCA_030603265.1 of Dehalococcoidia bacterium. Classification (GTDB taxonomy): domain Bacteria; phylum Chloroflexota; class Dehalococcoidia; order GIF9; family AB-539-J10; genus SKVJ01. The sequence goes on along the minus strand of JAUVYD010000027.1, from coordinate 7,735 downwards.
TTGAAAGGAGAAGTGGCATGCAGAGCATTGAGGGCTTGTGTAACCTTGGGGGCAAGGTGGCCATCGTCACCGGTGCGGGGCGTGGGGTGGGCCAGGGTATCGCCGCCGTGCTGGCTCGCGCCGGCGCGGACGTGGTCATCGCCGAGATAGACGCGGAACTGGCGAAGGACACGCAGCGTCTCGTTGAGGAGCAGGGTCGGAAGGCCTTGGTCGTTCCGACGGATGTGATGGACGAAGAGAGTGTGGAGAGGATGCTGGAGGCGACGCTCGAAGCGTTCGAGCACGTGGATGTGCTCGTGAACAACGTTGGTGGTGTCGCTCGACCGCGCATGATCTCCATCTCGGACATGTCGCTCGATGAGTGGGATTACACGCTGCGATTCAACCTCACCTCGCAGTTCCTCTGCTCGCGCGCCCTCATTCGCTACTGGGAGGGTGCTGGCAGGCCCGGGAACATTGTGAACATCTCCTCTCTCGCGGCGATGGTCCCGTACAAGACGTCTGTGGCCTATGGAGCGGCGAAGGCCGGCGTCATCAACATGACGCAGACGCTGGGAACCATGTATGGGCAGTCCGGTATCCGGGTGAACTGCATCGCGCCCGGGCACGTGAAGACGCCGATAACTGATGCGCTCTACAAGGGGCGCGAGGATGTCAGAGCCGCGCAGGACCGCATCATTCCGCTGGGCCGTTACGGGACTCCAGAGGAGTTCGGGAAGGTGGCTGCCTTTCTGGCTTCGGATGCCTCAAGCTACGTGACTGGCCAGACGCTGCTCGTGGGCGGCGGGATGCACTACTTCCTTACGGAACTGCCGTAGGGAGTTCCTTGAGGGCTACCGGTCGACGTGCTTGGCTGTCTCAGACTGCGAGCGCCGATTCCATCTCGCCCTTCGCTGACTCGTCCGTCTCCTGTGAGAGCGCCTTCTCCACGGCCGCCTTTGCCGCCGCCCCGCCGAGCCTGCCGAGCGCCCACGCGGCGTAGCGCGAATGCATGTCCTCGGCGCACCGGGTGAACGGGTCTGCTGTCGTGACGCCCGCCTTGCTGTAGCCGAGGTCGAGGGCGAAGTCCTTTATCTCACGTGTCAGGGACATCAGTCTCCCTTCTGTCCGGCGTCCTCCTTGCCGCTTGCCCTCTTGTCGAGTACATCCGTGAACGAGTCCAGCAACCGCTCGAACACGCCCATGTCGGCGGCGGGGAACGAATGGCGTAGCGATACGTCCAGTTCCTTGACCAGGGGCATCACCTGTGGCTCCAGCTCGCGGGCGCGGTCTGTGAGGGTCACAAGCACGGAGCGGCGGTCGGCCGGGTTCTGGTGTCGTTCAACCAGCCCGTTGCGTTCCAGCCGGTCGAGGATGCCCGTGAGAGTGGAGGTATCGAGCGAGACCTGTTCTCCAAGCTCGCCGATGCTGACGCCGTCCTTCGACCAGAGCGCGTCCAGGACGAAGAACTGAGAGGGAGTGAGGCCGAATGGGTGGAGTCGTTGTTCGTAGTATTGCTGCACGCGCCGAACGACGCGTCCCAGCTTGAAGCAAAGCTGTGTGCTCGGGTTTGACATGCTGTCCTCCTCCCCGCTTGTTGCGCAGGCGGGAATACCCTCTACAATCTATACGTCTGCAATGTAATAGGGCGTGGTCGGGTTGTCAAGTCGTGTGCGGGGCAGAGACGGCGTGCCAGGTGTGGGAGGGTGTTTCCGTGCTCATCGGGCGCGAAGGGAGCTGTGAACCGCCGGTCGGCTCAGAGGCGGTCGAGCAGCGCCTCCAGCTTCGTGACGAGGTCGCCGCGTGCCGGAGCGGAGATTTCGATTGTCTTGCAGCCGGAGCCATAGGTGAGCGCACCGTGCTCGGCGCCGGAGGGCACGTAGAGGATGTCGCCCGCGCCGATGCGGTAGAGCCTGCCGTCCAGCGCCTCGTCGCGCTCGCCCTCGAGGACGAGGATGACCTTGTCCTGCTCGTGACGGTGACGGGGAAGCTCCGAGTAGGGGCCCTGCTCGACAAGGCTGACGGTCGCCCCCGGCGTCACCACCAGCCGCGCGCTTGCGCCCTGCGCCAGCTCGACGGCCGGTATATCCTTCTGCCGTATGACCTGCTCGGCGCGCTCGCTGTCGCTCGCCCGTGTCAACATAGACTCAGTCATTGCCTGACCTCCTCCTCAGCGGGTGAGAGTGACAAGCATAGAAAGCAACAGGGGTGCCGTCAAGGCACCCCTGCGAGCGGTTTTCGAGGGAGGACTATTGAAGTATGACTACTTTGGCCTTGAGCATACCGTCGATGGCGAGGACCTGCTTGTAGACCTTGTCCGGCAGCTCGGAGCCGAGGCAGAGCGCCATCATGGCGGTGCCGCCCGGGTGCGCGCCGAGGCTTACCTGCATCTGTGAGATGTTGATGCCGTTGCTGCCCATCACGGTGCCCACGTGGCCTATCATGCCGGGCTGGTCCCTGTGCTCGGTGAAGAGCATGCAGACGTCCAGCGGCTCTATCTGCAGAGGGTAGTCATTCACGCGCGTGAGGTAGGCACGGCCGTGGAGGGACGTGCCTGATACGGCGGTCGTGCCCTTCGTGGTTGTCACCTCGAGTGTGAGCGAGCTGGCGTAGGTGTCCGTGTTCGGGTCCTTCTCCTCCTTGAGCCGCAGGCCGCGGCCCTTTGCCACCGCGTCGGCGTTCGTGATGGTGATGCGCTCTTCGGTGGCTGTGCCGAGCAGCGCGTTGAGCACCTCCACCTTGAGAGGCTCGGTGCTGACCGTGGCTATCTCGCCCTGGCAGTGGATTGTCAGCCCCCTGGCCTGGCCTTGCATCATCCCTGAGGCTATCTGGCCGAGCTTCGAGGCGACGTCCATGAACGGGCTGAGCAGCGCCATGTGTTCGGGCGGGATGATGGGTGCATTGACCGGCGTTGCCGGTGGAAGGCCCTGCAGCACGTCCCTCACCTGCTTCGCTACGTCCGTGCCGGCGCCGCGCTCGGCCTCGATTGTGGAGGCGGCGAGGTGTGGCGTGACCACGACCTTGTCGCTCTTGACGATGATGTTGTCCACGGCCGGCTCGGCGCTGTAGACATCGACGGCGGCGCCTGCGATTGTGCCCGCCTCGAGAGCGTCGTAGAGCGCCTGCTCGTCCACGAGCTTGCCGCGCGCGCAGTTGATGAGCATCGCGCTCTTCTTCATCAGTGCGAGCTTCGATGTGTCGATGAGCTTCTCCGTGTTGGGGGTCAGTGGCAGGTGCAGCGTGACGAAGTCGGCCTGCTTCAGCAGGTCGTCAAGCTCCACCATCGCCACGCCAAGGCGGTCCGCCATCTCCTGTGAGACGAACGGGTCGTAGGCGACGACGTTCATCTTGAGCCCGCGGGCCATCTCGGCCACCTGCGTGCCTATCTTGCCGAGGCCGACGACGCCGAGGACCTTGTTCCGCAGTTCGATGCCCTTGTGGGAGCGGTTCCATTTGCCGCCCTTCAACTCGCCGTGCGCCACCGGTATGTGGCGCGCGAGTGACATCATCATGGCGATGCTGTGCTCGGCGGTGGAGACGGTGTTGCCGAGCGGCGAGTTGACGACGATGATGCCGCGACTGGAGGCGGCCGCGACGTCGATGTTGTCCACGCCCACGCCGGGGCGACCGATGATGCGCAGCTTTGTACCGCCCTCAAGCAGGTCGGCGGTTACCTTCGTTTGCGAGCGGACGACGAGGGCGTCATACTCGCCGAGGATGGCCTTCAGCTCCTCGGGCGGCAGGCCCTTCTTGATGTCGACCTGGCCGGCGGTCTTCAGAATCTCAATCGCGTCCTCGGCGATTGACTCCGCAACGAGAATCTTCGGTGTGCTCTCTTCCATGTGCTGCGCTCCTTTGTTGTAGCGGTTGATGCGCGGGCGCATCCGACACACATGCCCCCACGCCAGGGTCGTATTATGGCACGCGCAGGGGTGGTGGGGGGAGGGGGTCTGAAGTTACCTGATTGTGACTCGGGCTGGTGCAGTCTGCGACAGGAATAGAGTCCTACACACTACATGTTGACAAGTCTCAGGATGTGTCACAACATATAGTCGCAGGAAAGCCCGGCTAGAGGGGGGACAACAGCAAGAAGGCGATTATCGAGGGACTGGACATCGCGGCGGCAAGTAATGAATGTGGAGGGTACTGACATGGGAACACGCGACACCTACCGGTACATCCTAAGGCAAGGGCATCGCACAGTCTATGTTGGCATCACGGATGACCCTGGGCGACGCGAAGGTGAGCATTCGGCCGACAAGGTCTTCGACCGCATGGCGATCCAGGGGCCTCGTGTCACGCGGGGCACTGCCGAGAAGTGGGAGCTAGACGCGATTGACCGGTACAAGAGTGGTCATTCGGGTCATGGTCCGAAGTACAACAAGACCTAGTACGTAGTACGCGAAGTTGGGGCCGCGGCGACGCCACCTAGCCGCGGCCACGCCTCAACAGTGTACGATGTGCCAGCATGTTTCGAGCGCTAGAGAGGCTGCGCTATGGCGTGCGCAAGAAGTGATCGCACGAATTTCTTAGTATTGAGTTCCACGGAGGGCCGCATTTCCGGCTACAGTCCAGATTCCCCGGTTGTCTCGATCCACCAGAAAGCCACATTCGTGAAGTCACGGAATGTGAGGTGCTGGCTATCGAGTTTCGCCCGGAGACAGATATCGTCCAAGTTCGGTAGCAGCTCTTGGTACGACCGAAAGATATGGGAGCCACTTGGCAGCTGTTTTCCGGTAACCGACTGAAGCCAGTCGCGGACCAGAGTGACTGCCCGCAATGGGTCGTCACCGTGAGCCGCCAAGTCCTGACCGGCTATGTCGGATATGAACTGCTGATAGCGGTAGGAATTGGAGTCGAGAACGAGCCACTTCTTCTTGGCTTGGTAGCCTCTCCCGAGACGGGCAGCACCAACAAACAGGCCAAGTTCGAAGGGCATATTGAAGCGTGGCAATCCACTCTCACTCAGTTCAGTCCTCGAGAGGTCATGGATTCCATACTTGCATGTGCCAATCAACCGCACAATGGTAGTCAAGCGGTTCTCAGAAAATCGCTCTTCGAGTGCACTGCGGGCATAGAAACCACAGCGCATGACCGTGTATGCAATCGCCTGAGAAAGAGGTGCGTATTCGTCGTCGAAGGGGCAATTGATGAAGACGCTCTCGTCGTAGTCAGATGGCACGCTCAAGAGCACTCACCTCGGCTTGACCTGACGCTTGTTCGCTACGGTCTTGACCGCCTTGCGAATCGTTCTTCGGTCGACGCTAGGAGCTTTCTTGGGACTCTTTATCTCCACTCCACCGACCTTGGCTGAGGCATGAACGGATGCGGGCTTGGGTTTCACCACCACCTGTCCCCGCTTAGCCCCCGACGTAGCCTTCGACCCGGTGGAAGGCTTGGTCGACTTGCTTGCTCTCACAGGGTGTTTCTTGGTCGTCTGGGTCTTCGGCGTGCTCGAAGAAACACGGGGGGCGCCGCCACTTCTCCGGGCAGGCGGCCTACTACTGCCGGTAGTCCTACTTGAGGCTCGACTCGTCCGACTACTCTTAGAGTCTCTTGTAGCCATGTTCTACACCTCACTCGAGTATACACTCCGTTGTGGAATCGGGTCGAGTGCCCAAGACACTGGATGCGCGTGCCTGGGGGGCCGGGCGCTCAACATCGCGTGACTCGCCAATCCCATTGTCAGGCGGGCAGCCACTCTTGTCACGGTGCGGTGAGGCATGTGGGAATGCGGGACCACCATACTCATTCTAGCTTCGAATTCGTGGCATGATTCAGTCCTGCCACCCCTGGAAATGCGGGGACACCATACTCATTTTAGCTTTGAATTCGTCGACCACGCGTTGCTTTTCTTGGTTTGCGTCCCACCTTGCTTGGTCTCAGCAGGCGTCCAAGTTCTTTCTCCATGATGTCGACAAACGCCGGATCCCCCAATGGGCGCCCCGTGCGTTCGTGTCGGCGCAGCGTGTCGCCTTCCTCCAAGGACGTTTCCGCACGCAGGAAGTCGTCCCAGCTTGAATCCACCAGGTTCAATAGGGGATTGACGTTCACAAGCCGGTCGCTCTGGTGCGAGGCATGCGCGTGTGCGCTGCTCCATCGCCACTGTGTCGGCGTGGCCACCAATGCCGCCCTCACCGGGTTTGTCTCGACGTAGCGAATGCAGGTCAGCAGGTACGGTTCGCCCATGACGTACGAGGCAAATCGGCCCTGCCACAGATGTCCGCGCCATCCTTCGCGGAAGTTGACGAGACGTGTGTATCTCCGATGGGCCTCGCCAATGGCCAGGGCCAGGGACTGCTCATGCTCGGGAACGGCAATCAGGTGAACATGATTCGGCATGAGGCAGTAGCCCCAGATATCTACGTTGTAGTGTGTGCACCACTGGTGCATCAGGTCGATGTAGGCTTCGTAGTCATCGTCGGAGAAGAAGGTCTGTTGTCGGCGGTTTCCCCGTTGGGTGATGTGATGCGGGAACCCTGGAACGACGGCTCTCGAAATCCGTGCCACGGCAGGCATCTTGGGCTTGAGCGCGAAGGTATGTCAAGGGGTCAGAGTGGAATCCCCGGGGCAACTCTCATGGTGGTGCAGTACTGGTGGGCGGTCATGAATGCCGAACACACCGATTGACTGCGAGGGCACGCTCTCACGAACGGAAATGAGTATGGTGTCCCCGCATTTCAGCCTCTCCCGAACATCAGCACCTCATTCCCCGAGTTGATGGTAAGCGTGTCGCCGTCCACTGCGTAGCTCTCTGCCTCCATGAGGGTGAAGAGGTACTGCTGCTCCTCGTCCATTCCGCCCTCGGCCTGGCAGGCCATCGTGGTCCAGCAGACGTCGGTGATGGTCAGGGAGTCGCCGTCCACCTCGTAGTGGCCCTCGTACTTGTTCAATGCGTAGGAACCCGTGACCACGCCTTCGGAGGCCGAACTGAACTTGATGCGTATCTCGGTGGGGCCGAGCAGGGATTCAGCGCCTTCAGGTGCGTCATCGAGCACCATGACCCAGGACGTATCTTCAAGCTCAGAGCCGCCCGCGGCGCATCCGGGCAACGCAGGAATTGAAGCGCACAGGAGCGCCGCGAGAAACAATGATGCCCGTGCCTTCACCTCTTCATCTCTGTCGAGCCGCGCCCTGTTGTGCCGGCATCAGCGTCTTCGGCGCCGAATCCACCGGTGCGGGTCTGCCGCGCGCTAGCTGCCCAGTTCCCCTGCTCTCTGATAGACGAGCGTGATGTTCCCGCAGTCAATCGTCAGTTCGTCGCCCTTGACCTCGTAGCTCTCCGCCTCCACGAGTGCTGCCAGGTATGCGCGCTCCTGTTCCAGCACGGCTTCTTCCCGGACGCCCGATTCCGTGCACTGGACTGCGCCGATGGTGAGCGAATCGCCCTTCATCTCGTACGGGCCGAAGAAACAGCTGAAGCCGCCGAAGCCCCTGACTTTTTCCTCGAAACTGTTGAACACGAGGGTCACATCGGTGCCCTCAATTGCGGGAATGAGTTCCCCGGGCGGGCCGTATGATTCCAGTTCCCAGGACGTATCGTCCAGCTCAGAGCCGCCTGCGGCGCACCCGGGCAGCGCAAGAAGCGCGGCGCCCACAAGCACCGCGACCGGCAGCAGTCTCCCTGTGCTCACCTGTCTACTCCTTCGGGGCATCGATCGCTTCTTGTGGCCGACAGTCTCTACTCCTCTGTGAACCAGAGCACCTTGCCCGCCCCTGTGATTCTGAGCTTGCCTCCGACCACCTCGTACCGGTC
>JAUVYD010000023.1 GCA_030603265.1 Dehalococcoidia bacterium | reverse complement strand
GCCCGGCATGTCCTGAGAGTTGAGCGCCTCGACAACGAGCATGGCGCCTGCCTTCTGCGTCTCTTCCGCCGCGAAGCGGACGTTGGAGACCAGCGTCTCCCACTTCTTCTCGTCAGCTACGGTCACCGGAGGGATGCCCGCGAGGCAGTTGACACGGCGACACTTGAGGGCTGTTGCGTACTCTATCGCGAGCCCCACACCTTCTTGGAACTCGTCCACCCGGTCAGGCAGGCATGCCAGTCCTCTTTCCCCAGCGCCCCAATGACCTGCAGGTAGATTGAAGAGCACCATCTCGAGACGGTGTTTCTGAATCCGTTCCTGCAGTTCCTCCTTATCCCACTCATAGGGAAACAGGAACTCCACCCCTTTGAACCCCACCTTCGCGGCGCGCTCAAACCGATCGAGGAAATCGACCTCCTTGAACAACATCGAGAGGTTCGCGCTGAACTTGAGCATCTCTCGTTTCTCCTCTCTGGCACACGTATTGCCTCTGCGCTGCCAACACATGACCGTGAGAGGGAAGCCTTCCGGCCCACTATGACCGGCAGCAGCCCACAGGCGGGCGTATTCTAGCACTGGACGGACAGCGAGACGATTGCCCCTGTTTCACTACGTGAGGCATATCATCACCATGCTACACTGGCCGAACCAGGATTCTTCTGGCATACTTCGCGTGTACCCCACGAAGGAGAGTTTCATGAGAGGGCAGGTAGCAGCCAGCGGATACCTCCGGCTCTTCGCAGCCCTTGCCGTCGCCCTGACGGTGACTGTGTCGTGCGCCCCTGCCTCATCCGAGCAAGCTGCCCCCGGGGCGCCCGCTCCTCCAGGTTCCGTTCGGGATTCTCTTGGGCCCTCAACGGCGTCGTACTACCTCCCCCAAGAAGGCAATTGGGCTGTGCCGTCCGACGCACCTACGGCACGAATCGCTTCGTTTGAAGGAACCGTTGACATTGAGGGTCTGGGCTCCTTCACCTTCGATCCTTCCGAGGTGCCGGCACTTCGCCCCGACATCTTCTGGCACGGTCACTTCTCCCTTTTCGACGTCGTGGCTCACCTTGCAGACGAGGGCTGGTTCACCATGAGCTACCACTACGACAGCCGCCTCGACACCTATGTCATCGAGGAAATCGACGGTGAGATGAACTGGTGGTACCGGGCGCACTACGCAGGCGGATGGTACGACATCAACGTCTTCCGCATGGACATGTACCCGTACAAAGACAGCACACAACTGCGGCTACTCCGCCAGAACGAGGACTACCTCGGGCGCATCTACAACAGCTTCGCGGGCGAAGTCGCACGCAAGTCACTCAATCTGGGCAGGGTCGTCATCCCGGAGGTGCGCATCGGCACCGTAGTGTTCAATGACGTTCCCGTCAGCTGCCACGACGTGCGAGCAGACCTGCTCCAGCCGGGGACAATAACGGCCCTTGACGTTCTCCTGAGTCTGGCCGACCAGAAGAAGCTCAACCAGATGAAGCTCACCTGGTATGGCGGCGCCAGCGATGCCGCCCCGGTGGACAGCTTCATCGTCGAGCAGATAGATGACGGCGACGGCCTCTTCGACGATGAGGCCTCGCCCGAGAGCGGCAGATGGCTCTACGAGACCGGGACTCGCGAGTTCCCGGGGTTCCAGGGCAACCACATCTCTGTTCCCTGCGACGTACGCATTCTCGTCTCGCCGGAATACGCGTCCTGGTACTGGCTCGACTAGCCAGACCGTCTCGCGTGATTGGGCGGCGGCGATTCGTCTATCCCTGCTTGCATACGTATGGATACCGCACACGTACCCATGGATGAAGACCTGCTCCGACAGGCTGCCCTCGCCGGGGACATCCTCACCCGCTACGAGCGTGTCGTTCGTGCCGCCAGGAGCGGCGTGTCGACGCTCCGTTTCGGGCGCCACACGGTGGCGGTTAGTAGCATCGCCCAGCAGTTCTACTGCGAAAAAGCCGTCCAGCTTGGCATCGAGAGGCCTCTTGCGCCAACACAGGAGATGCGGAATGGCACCACGGGTCATGAGGCGGTCGCGGCCCTCGGCGTTCCGATGACGCACGAGGAGGCAGTGTCGCAGGCGCTTGTGGAGCGTGAGAAGCCACTCTGCATCTACGAATTCCGCATCGGCTGGCAGCACAACGGCGTGACCGTGACCGGCTTCGTTGACGAGGCCTGGTTCCGGGGAGGTGGCGTAGACCTCGTGGCAGAGCGAAAATTCAGCGGCAGCCTCGGCGTCTACTCGACGTATCACGTCCAGGCAGGACTCTATTGCCTGGGCCTCGGCGAGATGGGCTTCGACACCAGTTCCACCCTCTACCGCATCAACGTCTTCAAGAGGGAGTGCTACAACTGTGACCGGCTGGCATCCGGCGACTGCGCCATCCTGTCAGGAGAGACAGCCAGCTACACATGCGAGCGGGGTTCGTGCATCAGCCAGAGCTTTCCGTTCGACCGCGAGCAGGTGCAGAACGACCTCGACTGGGCTCTCCAGTTCTGGACCGGTGAACGCGAAGCACAACCTACAACGAGCGAGGCCCGGTGCCGTGCCTGCCGCTACAAGAGAGTGTGCGACTCATCGCTCGCGTAGGCTCTCGCACTCTCGCACTCAGACATCCAACAGGATACTAGTCGTCATTGTCGGGAGCCTGTGGGCGGGAAGGGAACTCCCCTCGAAGCGCCCGCTCGGCAACCTGCTTGGTATCGTCAGGAAAATCGCTCTTGACCATCCAATCGAGATAGCCCGGCGCCTTCTTGACCAAGTCTCTGACAGGCACATTCTTGTACTTGCCGAAGCCAAGCACCGCCTCATCATTCATCCACTGGAACTTCCCCTGCGAGTCTATCCAGTTCTCCTGCTCCTTGTTGCACACGGCGTTCAGTCCCTCAACGCTGCGCGGCAGTTCGGGATGCATTCCAAGAATGCCCTCAACCACGGCCAGGGACGCCTCGGTATCCGCATCCGCGCTGTGGGAGTTCTCAAGTTCGGCGCCACAGTACTTCTTATAGGCAGCAGACAAGTCCCTCGGCTCCAGCAAGTGGAACAGTATCTGGGCATCGACCACGCGACGCCCCACGCGGGAGACCTCCACGCCCGCGCGGCGGAATTCGGTCTCGATGAGAGGTATGTCCATCCTGCTCACGCCGAAACCTCCAAGGTCCGCATCACCGAAGAACTCGGCCAGCTCAACTGCGTAGTATGCGAAAGTAGGCAGCCCCGCTACGTCAGCGTTGGTGATTCCATGCACAGCCGTTGCACTCTTAGGAATCGGCATGTTCGGGTTCATCCGCATGCTCTTGGTATCCCTGTGACCATCCGGGTGCAGCTTGATGCCGGAGAACTCCACTATACGGTCATGCGGCGCACTGATGCCGGTTGTCTCAAGATCGAAAAAGACAATTGGTTTGTCGAATACCAGGTGCTCCATTACTCTCCTCTCCGGCGCGACGCATTGCCGCTGCAACAGGTTCTCGCGCCGCGTCAATCGTAAGCCCGCACGTGCGTCAAGTCAACGGGCTGTACTCGTCCATATCATTGGTGACACATCACCCTCGTCCGATGTGACGGTACTGCGGAAGCTACCAGTATGGCAGCGAGTGGACAGGCTGGAGTTGATTCCGGCAAGTGCACACACTCGTCAGTTCCGACCCCGCTCCTTGGCTACACGCACACACCTGCAAACCCTAACCTTCCTGGCCTGGGTATTCGTAGTCGCTTCCTGGAAGCTCGGACGAGTTGAAGAACCACCACGTGAGGGGGCTCCAGGAGCTGACGGCAGCGTTTGAGGACGGCGAACAGTATGCCGCGGCAGTCACGCCGCGTGTCCCTTGAGCCCTGCGTTACTATTTCTGGGTTCCATATCGGTCTGAGCTCGCCGTGTTGACGCATGATGGCCACCTGGATCGGAGGATTCATGCCGGCGCACCGGAATGGTGGGCAATCCCGGCCAGACACCTGGACAAGCACGCCGAGAACCGGTGCAGAAGCGGATTGCCATGGGCAAGGCCGTGGCAAACCTCCGGTACTTCAAGATGCGCGGCTACGCCGTCAGCAGAACCTACAACGGCCGGACACTGTGCTGCAGGCTCACCGGTGCCTAGAACGCGCAGGTGCAGGTCTCAACATACATGAGGACAATGCCGGTGGTTGTGTTCCCGTTCACGTCGGTGACGTCAACCGAAATGGTTGCCGGCCCGCGTTCTTCGGGGGCGTCCCACCTTGCCGTTGCGCCGTCGGCCGTCAATTCGCCCTGGTCGACGGTCCACATATAGGTGAACGGCTCATCCCCCTCCACGACCATACATTTGACGCTGCAGGAGCGACTCTGGAAGATCTCCCACACGTCAGCCTCGAATTGCAGCATGTCGTGGTCAATGGCCTTGACTACGAATCTGCCAAGTCTCGGCGATGTGGCCGGTGTTACGTTGATGAGGACATCACGTCTCGATTCCCCGCCGTATGTGTCACGTGCAAACACCGTTACGAGGTAAGAGCCGGATTCGGCAGGTGCAAGCCACACAACGGAAGAGCCCTCTCCAAACAGTTCACCGTGGGTGGCATTCCATTCGTACGTTACGACGTCGCCATCAGCATCCTGCGCAGAACATGGTATGTAGGCGGACTCGCCCGGGCGAATCCCTTCCGTGAATGCAGGCACCGACACAAACTCCGGAGCGTAGTTCTCCTTGACCCGCAGAGTGGTGGAGTACTCTGCAGTGCCGCCGCCGCCGTCATCCACAGTGACCGACAGGCGAAAGAGTCCCTCGGTACCAGGGGCACCCCACTCGATAGTCGCCCCGTCTCCGAAGACGTCACCCTGGCTTGCCACCCACGTGTAGGTGAGCGCATCGCCATCATCGTCCTCGGCCTCGCAGATGAGCTGACAGCGGTCAAGAGGCGCTATCCGGTCGGTGGCCGGCGTCACTCTGAGTATCGCCGGCACCGTATTGGGGGCAGGGGACACTTCAGTCTCCTGTCCTGTCGACTCGGACACAGCGGAATGGGCTGTCAGCCAGTCTGAGTTCATCGCGACAACTGCGACCACGACTCCGACGCACACAAACCCGACAACGACCGCCGTCTTCTTCCAGGCTCTCCGCGCTTCCTTCTCTTGTGATTTCTTGTTGGCTTTCCTCATGGTGCTTCCCTCCGAACGGAATTCGACGATTCCATCGGTCACCTCTCTCGCTGGCTGTAGCAACTGGATTGGGCTGCGTCCACGTCCTGCAACGCCCGGAATCTACGCGGATTCCTGGTGCCCCTTGCCTCCATTTGTGCGCCTGTTTTGTCACAGTCCGGGTAGCCAGTTCACTAGTATCGTTGGAATATGCAGTCACAGGTGGCCACCCTGAAATTCAGAGTCGCCGATTGTTCGCCGCCAGAACTGTTTTGCACCACCACAGTGACCTGTGCTTTCGCGCCGTGGTCCGGAGCCACCCACACAATGCTGTCACCGCTGCCCTGCACTTCACCGAAATTGGCACTCCACTCGAAGATGAGCCCTTCAGCCGGACCGCCTGTCTCGCAGGTGATGACGACCGGGCTGTTGCTATACACGCCTCGCTCCGTGGTACGCCAATCCGCACCCAACGGCAGCCCGGACACGCCAACACCTTCGCCCGAATCACACTCGGCCATGAGTTCTTCTATCCAGAATGCTGGCGACAGAGTCTCCCCAGTTGACTCCTCTGTGCGTGTGGATTCAGGTTCAGCCGCCGGTACAGATTCCGGAGTAGTATTCAGGTCGGATACTGGTGCAGGGGTGATTGGCAGGGGTACATCCTGAGGAGTGGAATCGAGCAACATAACGATTCCCACGACAGCAGCAAGGCCTAGAACACTCACCGCCACCACTATCTTCAGAAATGTGCTCACAATGCTCCTTCAGAGCGAGTCTATTGTCCGAATGACCGCAAGGCCGACCACGCTGTACGCCCCATACCGGGATGGCTCAGTCTCGCGCGGCTGACCTTCCCTCCAGCTGTGCCAGGCTGTCGGCGACTCTTGACTTCACGACCAGCGCAATGGCCTCGTTGTCCCCCAGAAGGCTCCATATCTCGTAGACCTGCGTCGCCTGTGCTTCGCCTCCTTCATAGGTCACGAGGAACAGGTCAAAGGCCTGGCTCTCATACATGCGCACCAGGTGCTGATTCGCGGAGTCATCAGAAATGACCGAGAAGAACCGGACGGTCTTCTGTTCCATCTCTTCAGGGAAGTGCGTGCTCACTGCAGTCTCAATGACATCCCCGACCTCTGCAAGGCAACCACACGCGTTCGCGGTGTGGAAGTAGACAAGATCCACCCGCAGAGGAGCCACAGGGGAGTCGACAACCACGTCATTCTGCGCGGTGTCATAACTATCCTGCGAGGCGCCCGTGGCGTCGTCTACCTGCCCATCAGCGGGTGAAGATGCCCCGCTCCCGGAAGGAGCCGTCGAGGCGTCAGTATCATCGAGTCCTGAAGTGCCTCCGGTCAGTTCGACCGTCTCGGTTTCGCCATCACGAACCTCCGGCAACGGGCACGATTCATTCTCGGCAGCACAGCCGTTCAGCACCATCGCCAGCGTGAAGACCACGACGGAGATGCTGGCCACACGTACACGGTGGCCGGCAATCCTCGGTCGCTGCCCACGGCCGCCGAGCATCAACATCCTGCGAGTCATGTTCAGTCCCACTCCTGGCTCCAGATACGCATCAGCGCTTGCATCAATGCTGCCTCTCACATGCCAACCACGCAGTACACTCCGGCGCCGATGAACACACAGGCCACAACAATCCGTATGACCCGGTCCGCCCGCGTCAACAGGTCCATGAAGGACGCGGCACGAGATACGCCGAAGGAAAGAAGCGCGCCGAAGATGAGCACGGGCACACCTGTGCCGATTGCGAACACCGCCGGAAGCACGACCCCGCCGGTCGTCTTAAGCGCCAGAGGGATTAGCACCGCAAAGAACAGCACACCGCTATAGGGACAGAACGCGAGGGCGAAAAGAGCTCCGAGCGGAAAGCCCCCCAGCACTCCCAGGTCTCCCAGCTTCGCACCCAGACGCGAGAAAACCCCGCTCCCGCTCAACGCCGGCAGGCGGTCAATCACGAGCAGCAGAATCCCCACTCCAATAATCAACGGCCCGAGGACTCTTGCCCCGGCTCCCTGCAGCAACCTTGACAGCGCGTTGACCTCCAGTCCCACGAGAACGATGAGTACGCCTATCACCGTGTAGGAGAACATGCGGCCAAGCGTGTAGAGAACAGCGGTCATGACCGCATAGCCGCGCTGTGAGGCCTTCCGCCCGACGTACGCGAGTGCCGCCACGTTGGTTGCCATAGTGCACGGGCTTACCGAACACAGGAGGCCGAGAAGGATAGCAGACACTATGGGAATGCTCGCCCACGGCAGTGAATTCAACGCACTCACGAGTTCTGCTCCGCGAGGCTCTTCTCAATGAGGCTCTTCGTGAACAGGACGATTGCCTCATCGTCACCCATGAGGGTCCATATCTCGTAGACAGGGGTCGCGGTACCCTTCCCATCTTCGTACTGCACCACAAAGAGGTCGAAGGCCTGACTGTTGAACATACTGACAATCTCTTCGTTGGCAGGGTCATCCGACACTACCATGAAGAACCGCAGTGCCCCACTCTGCAACTCATCCTGAAAATGGGTCTGCACCGCACGCTCGACCGAGTCTCCGACTTCGGCCATGCACTCACACGGTCTCTCCGTCTCAAAATACACCACATCCACGCCGTCTCCGGACCGCGGAGAGTACTCCTGTCCAGTCTGCGCGTTGCTCTGCTCCCCCGCCTCTGCAGCAGGCGAAGTCGAATCATCGCCCGAGCAACCAACCAACGGCGCGGCGGCCAGAGACAGGGCAAGAAGACTGACAACTACTCGCTTCCGGTTCATATATCTCTGCTGCCCCTTCACGTCGACTCTGTCTGCATGGCGCCGACGCACAATGCTCTCGGTTCGTTCAATCTGCATCAGGAAGCCTGCTTGCCGGCCTCCTCAATCATCTTCCTGACATCACCTTTGGAAGGAACATGCCCGCTTGACACGACTTTGCCGTCAATCACGAGCCCCGGGGTCATCATCACCTTGTACTCCATGATCTTGACCATGTCTTTCACCTCTTCCACCGTGGCATCCATCCCGAGTTCAGTCACGACTTCTTGCACCTGCTTCTCAAGAGCCCTGCATTTTGCACAGCCCGTACCAAGCACCTTGATATCCATGTCGCACCTCCTTTCAGTCTCAGCCAACCACCCCTCCGAGAGAGACATCCCCTATGCTCGATGCGCCGACGCCACTAGAGAACGTATCCCGCAATCCAGCCCACAAGGGTTCCCAGCACCACAATCGTGGGCACATACACAAGTGCTTTCTTCCTGCCGAAGACTTTCGCTATCGCAAGCCAGTTGGGCAAGCTGAGTCCGGGGCCTGTCAACAAGAGCGCCAGAGCAGGCCCCCTGCCCATCCCTAGCTCCATGAGCGTGTCCACGAAGGGAGCCTCCGTCATCGTCGCAAAATAGCTGACGGCGCCAATCATTGTCGCCAGAAAGGACTGTCTCAAACCCTCGCCACCGAGAGCAGCCTGCACCCACTCGGGGCGAAGCGCCGCACCGACAACCCCAACCACGAACACTCCGACGAGGAGCAGAGGGAAGATAATTCGAACGAACCACCAGGACTCGCGGAGCCAGCCGATGATGCGCTCACGCGAGAATGATCTCCTCACATACAGTCCGACGATTACGAGCCCGATGGCCCACACGACAACCTTCTGCCAGTAGGGACCTTGAATAATCAGGTAGTTGGGAGACAGCAACCACGCAACCAACAGGAGAAGCAATACCACGCTCTTCCTGTCCATGAGTGGCCCGCTGGCCGACTGTATGCTGGAGACGCGGGCCGCTTCTTCTTTCCGAAAAGCGAAAGACATCACGGAGCCAACCACGAGACTCATGAGCAGGGCGCTCACCAGCCTCGCCACCACCATCTCCGTTCCAAGTATCGAACCCGTGTAGGTGAGGGCCAGGATGTTCGCGGCAGGCGCAACCCAGAGCAGGATGAACGCAGCGCCGATTCCGGCACCCCCGTAGTAGATGCCGCTCGATACGGGAATGACAGTGCACGAGCAGGCTGCGACGAAGAAACTGCCGCCTGCTGCAATCGTGTAAGAAGATATCTTGCGCGCCGCCGCACCGAGGTAGCCGATGATTGATTCCCGCGAGACGAAGCTGACGATACCACCGGCCAGCAGGAATGCGGGAATGAGGCACGTGAGTACATGCAGAGCAACGTACTCTCGCAGGGCGTTCAGCCCTCCGATAAGGAGTTCAGCAAACATGCAGCATCTCTCTCATGGGAATAACAATGTTGCTCGGAGAGCGGACTTCACGAAGAACGGGCCCTGCAAACGCGCGGGTTGCGCGGCACAGTGGACAGGAGCCTCTTCCTGTCCTCGATGGCCAGAGGGCTGTCCGCAGCGGCCTTGCGCACCGCCTCCAGCATGTACTTCAGGCTGGGCGCGAGTCCGTCCCAGTCGACGGAGTAGTGCTTCCAGCGGCCTTCTTTGTGCATCTTCAGGAAGCCGCTCTCCCTGAGGGTGTTGCAGTACCGGGAGGCATTCACCTGAGAGATGTCGAGCGCATCCATGACCTCACACACGCAGCATTCGCGCTGCAGCAGCAGGTTGAGCACGCGTACGCGGGCCGGGTCGCTCAGGCTCTTGGCCGCTTTGACTATCTCATCCAAGTTGACACCCCTGCAGATAGTTTCATATATACGTAAGTATGTATATGTTATCCGCATTTGTGCTCCTCGTCAAGAGACCTGTGCAAAGACACGCCGTTTGCTACCATTGAGATACGAGAGGCGCCGCCGATGACAGCCCCACGGATATCACCCTTTGACCCATACCCCCGGAAAACCGTCGCTGTCCGCGACACCGAGATGGCCTACGTCGATGTCGGTTCCGGCCCACCCATCGTCTTCTTGCACGGCAATCCCACGTCATCGTACCTGTGGCGCAACATAATCCCACACGTCGAAGGCCTTGGCCGCTGCCTCGCCCCTGACCTCGTGGGCATGGGGCAGTCCGGCAAGAGCCCGTCAGGCTCCTATCGCTTCGTAGACCACGTCCCCTGCCTCGACGCGTGGTTCGATGCTGTCGGAGTGGCGGAGAACGCCACGATTGTGGGACACGACTGGGGAGGTGCGCTCGGATTCCACTGGGCCTATCGCCACCCGGAGCGCGTCTCGCACCTCATCTACATGGAGACCTTCGTCCGGCCTCTTCTATGGCAGGAGTGGCCGGATGCCCCGAAGAGGATATTCCAGGCGATGCGGTCGTCGGCCGGAGAGGAGTTGGTCCTGCGGAAGAACGTCTTCGTGGAGCGCATCCTCCCGGCGAGTGTGCTGAGAAAGCTGACGGAAGAGGAGATGGCCGTGTACCGCGCGTCCTACACGGAGCCCGGCGAGTCGCGACGGCCCACGCTCACCTGGCCGAGGGAGATTCCCCTGGATGGAGAACCCGCTGACGTGGTCGCCATCGTCAAGGAGTACTCGGGCTGGCTCAGCGCGAGCCTGATTCCGAAACTGTTCATCAACGCCGATCCGGGAGCCATCCTGGTCGGCCCTCAGCGCGAATACTGCCGCTCATGGTTGAACCAGGTGGAGATTACGGTGAAGGGCAACCACTTCCTGCAGGAGGACTCGCCGCACGAGATAGGCGAGGCCATCGCGGAATTCCTGTCGCGGTTCGACTAGGTAACCAGGAGGGCGGAGGGAGTAGCTGGGGGCCTCGGGCAGAACGCGCCAGGCATTATGTCCTCGTCCACTACGTCAAGCCAGCGTGAGTCTCAAACCACCACACGGCAACTGCCGGAGCCGGCAATCTCAAGCACGAAAC
>JAUVYD010000063.1 GCA_030603265.1 Dehalococcoidia bacterium | reverse complement strand
ATCCTGCCACGAGGCCCGGTCCTTCACAGGCTGGTCGAGATACATCGGCATCTTCTGCGGGTCGTTCTTGAACACACGCACGGTCTGACCGCCCTCGTTCACGAGGGAGACAGTGTGGTCGTCTTCACCCGTAATGCGCGTGTCGTAGGTCGGCAGGATGGGAGGGATGGCGTACACGTACTCGTTGCCGGCAACGTCGAGCCGTTTGTCCATGTAGAGTCCGGTCTGGATCTCTCTCATAAGACGGATATGCTCGAACCCGAAGTAGGAGCGGAGCTTTCTGCTATCGGCGAGGAAGGATGGAGCACCCTTGCTGACCCATACGTCGGGCGTCTCAATCCAGAAATCGTTCAGCCAGGGGGCCAGCAGACAGAGGTCCCCTTTGCGCTCGAATCTGCAGATGTCGGCAAAACGCTGTCGCAGCGAATCAGCCATCATTTCCTCCTTGGACTAGCCGGCAACAAGCCTCTCTGCCTCCAGGACGGCAGACGCGCAATCCTCAGCGAATCCCTCGGCCCCTATCTCGTCCGCATACTCGCGAGTGACGGGAGCACCTCCTATCATCACCCTGACATCTCCTCGAATACCGGCCTGCTCAAGGGCCTTGAGAATCTCCGGCATAGTGGTCATGGTGATTGTCAACAGGGCCGACAGGGCCAGTACCTGAGGCGAGTGTTCCTTGACGGCAGTGACGAAGTCGCTGGCGGGTACGTCGACGCCGAGGTCTAGTACTTCGAAGCCTCCGCATTCCAGCATCAGCCTGACGATGTTCTTGCCGATGTCGTGAAGGTCGCCCTCCACAGTGCCGAGCAGCACTTTGCCCTTCTTGTGAGACTCGCCCGCTGAGAGGTATGGCTTGAGTTCATCTACCCCGCGGTCCATCGCCCGGCACGATATCAGTACCTCGGGCAGGAACACTTCGCCGCTTGTGAAGAGCTCTCCGAGTCGCTGGATGCCGGGGACAAGAGCGCCGTCGAGAATATCGAGTGCGGGCACGCCCTCAGCGAGCGCATCCTTGACCATCTGAACTGTTGCCCGATCATCACCGCCCTGCACCGCATCAGAAAGAGCTGAGCCGTCCCATGTCATGGAAAGACCTCCTTTGAATCGGGCCGCCCCGTAGCGTGGGATGCATTGGCCAATCGGGGCGGTGGTCGAACTGCGTTCGGCAATTGTATGTCAACGGGAAAGGCGACGCAACGCGGTCACTCTGCCGGGCCGTCACCGTAGAAAGGCTTGATTCGGGCGCCGTTTTCGGGCAAAATCTCCGGTTGACTAAGCTCTGAAGAAAGGAGACACATGCGGGAAGTTGTTATCGTGGGTGGTTGTCGTACAGCCGTCGGTGCTTTTGGCGGAACACTCAAGGACGTGCCTGCGATTGAGCTGGGGGCGCTCGTCATGCGCGAAGCGCTCAGGCGAGCGGGCCTGCGCCCCAGGTCGGGAGAGAGCCTGCTTGCTGTCGGGCCTGATCGTGTGAAGGAAGACGGTGTAATCGAACTCGAGGAGCGCAACTACAAGTACGACAGCAGCCTCCGCGAGGTCCAGATTGACGAAGTCGTGATGGGCAACGTGCTGCAGGCGGGTCTGGGGCAGAACTCCGCGAGGCAGGCTTCCATCCGGGCGGGGATGCCCAAGGAGACGCCGGCGTTCACGGTCAACAAGGTCTGTGGCTCCGGCCTCAAGGCAATAACCGTAGGGGCGGAACCCATCATGCTCGGCGAGGCGGATGTAGTGGTGGCGGGAGGCATGGAGAGCATGAGCTCGACGCCCTACGGGCTGCCCAAGGCGCGATGGGGCTATCGCATGGATGTGGATGGCAGGGGCGAGCTGCGCGACCTCATGGTGTTTGACGGGCTGTGGGAGATATTCTACGGCTTTCATATGGGCAATACGGCGGAAGAGGTGGCTGCACGATACGGAATCAGCCGGGCAGAGCAGGATGAAGTGGGGGCGATGAGCCATCAGAGGGCGCGCGCTGCGATTGCTGACGGTCTGTTCAAGGACGAGATTCTCCCGGTTGAGATACCACAGCGGAAGGGACAAGTGGTGGTCTTCGACACCGATGAGCGGCCGATGGATACGACTGTGGAGAAGATGGCCAGGCTGAAGCCGGCGTTCCGGCCGGAGGGCACCGTGACGGCGGGCAACTCGTCCGGCATCAATGACGCTGCTGCCGCTGTTGTGATGATGTCACGGGAGAAGGCCGATGAGCTGGGCCTGAAGCCAATGGTTACACTGCGAGTGTTTGGCTCCGGCGGCGTCGACCCCAAGTACATGGGACTCGGGCCCATTCCGGCCGTTCGGAAGACCCTGGCGCGCGCGGGCCTCGTGGTCGATGATCTTGACCTGATTGAGCTCAACGAGGCGTTTGCAGCTCAGGCGATAGCGTGCGTACGCGAACTCGGCTTCAGCTGGGAGAAGACCAATCCGCACGGGAGTGGGATTTCGCTGGGCCATCCTATCGGCTGCACTGGCGCGCGGCAGGTGGTCACCGCCATGTATGACATGACGCGGAGGGGGCTGCGCTACGGATTGGTGACCATGTGCATCGGCGGAGGCCAGGGGATGGCAGCAATCCTGGAGAGGACAGAGTAGCTAGGAGCCCTTCTTGGTGAAGTCGGGACACCAGACGGCGTTGGGCCTCTCTCGCCGGTGACAGGCGCTGCGCCAGTTCCACTTGCAGCTGTCACAGAGCACGACATTCAGCCCGAGTGCTCTCCGCACACGGATTCGAAGGCGGTCAGCCCGACTGGGGCCAGTCTTGGACATTCTACGCTCTGCTGCTGGAGTGACGTTAGCGAAAGCAGACGGCGTCAGGGCCGCGCCCGGCTACATCTCCTTGGAGAGGGAGGCCAGGAACTCCGCGTTCGTGCGCGTCTTGGCCATCCTGTTCACAAGGCGTTCGGTGGCCTCGTGATTCGGTGAATCGTCGTTGAGCATGCTCACGATACGCCGCAGGAGCCACACTTGTTTCAGCGCTTCGGGGTCGAGGAGTAGCTCCTCTCTGCGGGTGCCGCTGGGGACGATGTTGATTGCGGGGAACATGCGCCTCTCCGCGAGCTTGCGATCGAGGTGGAGTTCCATGTTGCCTGTCCCCTTGAATTCCTCGTAGATGAGCTCGTCCATCCTGCTACCCGTGTCTACGAGACACGTGGCGAGGATTGTCAGGCTGGCGCCCTGGTCCGTGTTCCGCGCGGCGCCCAGGAACCGCTTTGGAGGATGAAGCGCGGCCGAGTCTATACCGCCGGACAGAGTCCTGCCGCTCGCGGGTATCGCCAGGTTGTAGGCTCTCGTGAGTCGCGTGATGCCGTCGAGCAGCATCACGACGTCCTTGCCCATCTCTACGAGCCGCTTCGCGCGCTCCAGGGCAAGCTCGGCGACACGTGTCTGCGTCTCCACGGGCTCGTCGAACGTCGCGGCTATCACCTCTGCGTTCACGGACCTCTTCATGTCGGTGACTTCCTCGGGGCGTTCGCCTATGAGACAGATGATAACGTGGAGGTCGCTGTAGTTCGTTACCATCGCGTGGGCGATCTTCTTGAGGAGGACGGTCTTCCCTGCCTTGGGAGGGGAAACGATGAGGCCTCTCTGCCCCCGACCGACGGGAGCAACCAGGTCGATTAGACGTGTCGACAGCTCCTCCTGCGTGGTCTCGAGTGTGATCCTTTGCTCGGGAAACAGGGGTGTCAGAGCTGAGAACGCGGTTCGCTTCTTTGATGCCTCGGGGTCGAGGCCGTTGATGGTCTCGACCCGCAGAAGACCGTAGTACTTCTCTCCTTCCTTGGGAGGGCGGGCCTGCCCGGACACGTGGTCGCCGTTCCGGAGGTTGAAGCGCCGAATCTGGGAGTCGGATACGTAGACGTCGCTCGTCCCGCGGAGGAAGTTCTCCTGTCGCAGGAACCCATATCCCTCGCTCATGATCTCAAGGATGCCCTCGAGGAAGAGATTGCCCTGCTGTTCAGCTTGGGACTTCAGTATGTGGAGGATCAGGTCGGGCTTCTTGAGCGTGGAATAGCCGGTCATTCCCTGCTCTTTCGCGATTCCCTCGACCTCGTCGCGAGTCTTTTCTTCGAGTTGAGCCATCGTGAGCATAATCTTCTCCCTGGTGTGCAAACAACCACAGTCGCTGGCAGTTCCGCTACGGCAGAATGCCGCTGTCACCCATTACCTTGTTCCAGTCATCCGCGAAACGGCGCACCCCTGCGTCTGTCAGCGGATGCTCAATCATCTGAAGCAGTACCTTGTATGGAACCGTAGCGATGTGAGCGCCAGCCTTTGAGGCAGAGAGACAGTGAGACGTGTGTCTGATGCTGGCCGCGATAACACGGGTGGGAAGGTCATAGTAGCGAAGGTAGTCCACAATGTCAACTACGAGCTGCATTCCCTCCTCTCCGATATCGTCGAGCCTGCCGACAAAGGGGCTGATGAAGGCGGCGCCTGCGGCGGCAGCAAGCATGGCCTGATTGAGTGAGAAGCAGAGAGTCACGTTGACTCTCACGTTCTCTCTGGCAAGAACAGAGGTTGCCGCCAGGCCCTCGAGAGTGGAGGGTATCTTGACCGCGATGTTCTCGGCCCAGGTCGTTATCTCGCGAGCCTCAGCAATCATCCCGGCAGACTCCTGACTCAGGACTTCGGTCGACACGGGTCCCGGCACGATGGCGCATATCTCCTTGACGAGTGCCTTGTAGTCGACCTTCCCCTCCTTCGACACAAGGCTCGGGTTCGTTGTGACGCCTGAGATAACGCCGAGGTCGACTCCGTGCCGGATATGCTCAAGGTTTGCAGTGTCGAGGAATATCTGCATGGCCACCTCCTAGGATATGGGGAGTGATGGCTGGGCGCCTTCGAGAAGGACTTCCTTCGCAGCCGCCATGAAGGCTACAAAGAGTGGATGAGGCAGGTCGGGACGTGACTTGAATTCGGCATGAAACTGACAACCGAGCATCCACGGGTGGTCCGCGACCTCGAGTATGTCGACGAACTGGTCGTCAGCCGACACGCCCGAAGGAATCAGGCCCGCGTCTCGCAGTCGCGGCCGGAAGTGGTTGTTCAGTTCGTAGGCGTGCCGGTGCCGCTCATAGCTGAGGCCAGTGCGAAACGCGGCCGCTGCGCGAGTCCCATCGATGAGCTTGCAGGGGTATGTACCTCGTCTGAGGCCCGAAGCATCTGCCCCGGGTGTGCGGTCGATGACGGGATTCCGCCCGTCGGGGAAGAACTCTGCGGAGTGCGCGTCCTCGATTCCCGCAACGTGGCGGGCGTATTCAACAGTCATCGCATGCATGCCGGTGGCGAGCCCGAGGAATGGGATTCGGGAGGTCCGGGCGTACCGGGCCGCTGCAATCAATCCCTCCATGCTCTCATAATGGGAACTGCCCGGGACGACGATTCCTTGCATGTTCTTGAGCTGCGTGCAGTCGTCCTCGGAGAGAGTCTTGGAATCGACCCAGTGCAGGACGGCCTGCCTGTCATGAAGCACTGCAGCGTGGCGCAACGCCTCCCTCACCGAGTAGTAGGCGTCCTGCAATTGGACATGCTCACCGACGATGGCGACGTTAACCGGCTCTGCGCTGGTTTTCAGGCGCTCCACGAGCGAGCGCCAGGCATCGAGGTCGGGCTCGGAAGCAGGCAGGGCCAGTCGCTCACACAGGAAATCTCCCAGATGCGCCTCTTCGAGAATCAGAGGCACCTCGTAGATGGTCTCACTCGTCACAAGAGACGCCACAGCTTCCCGGTCGACGTCGCAGAACAACGATATCTTGTCCTTGATTGAGTCCGAGATGGGGAAGTCACTGCGGCACAATATGACGTCGGGTTGTATGCCGATGCGGCGCAACTCGTTGACGCTGTGTTGCGTGGGCTTGGTCTTCAATTCATGCGTAGCTGCGATATGCGGAAGGAAGGTGACGTGTATGTAGACGACGTTCTCCCGTCCCTCTTCGTTCCGCATCTGCCGGATGGCCTCCAGGAACGGCTGTCCCTCGATGTCTCCTACGGTGCCACCAACCTCGACAATCGCGATGTCGGCCTCGTTGGCCTCGGCTCCGCGTCTGATGAAGCGCTTGATCTCGTCGGTCAACTGTGGGACAACCTGGATCGTGCCTCCAAGGTAGTCACCTCTCCGCTCCTTCTCCAGCAGCGCACTGTAGACCGCACCAGCACTTACGCTGGAGAACCGGGTGAGCTCGACGCCGATGAACCGCTCATAGTGGCCCAGGTCCAGATCGGTGGCTGCGCCATCTTTGGTGACGAAGAGCTCACCGTGCTGCGCTGGCGACATGATGCCTGGCTCGGCGTTCAAGTAGGGGTCCAGCTTCTGTGCTCCGACCACGTAGGATCGGCTCTGCAGTATCCGCCCGAGGGAGGCTACGGATACGCCCTTGCCGACTGAACTAAGGACGCCGCCTGTGACGAACACGTATTTCGTCATGAGATAGCTACAATCGTATCTGCGGAGTATCGCAACAAAAGGAAGAGCCTGTCGTGGATGAGGTGGACTGCATTTGAATTCTAGCGGCAGTGTGAAGCGATGTCAAGACGAGTTGGCTCGCCTCGGGGCGGCCCTGGTTCAGCTCCAGCGTGTGTCGAAGTGCCAGCCTGCAATGGGCGAGACCAGGACACCGGGTATCAGCCCGCGGCGATAGACGCCCACGACTGCTCAGAGAGACGTCGAGGGCGATACGGAACCCGCCGTGAGCCGCGTCGCCGACCACCGAGTCGATAGCGAGATACCCTGTCATGGAGTGGCGCGCGCCTGTCCTTATCTCGACAAGACTACTCAATCTGCTGCGTCCTTGACTCCGGAGACCGCCAGATAGCGTCCGGTGAGGTATCGGAGGTGCGAGTTCTGCAACCTCTCCGACAGGTGGAAAGTGTGTCCGATAAGTCGGTCCAGGTGGCCGCGTCCAAGGCGGCGCACGAGCGTCTCCATCCCGCGTACCAGGCCGTCGGGATGGGGGTAGTGCAGGATAGCCGTCTCACGTTCGATTCTCAGTCCGAGTTCAAGAAACATCGCCCGCAATTGCCGTCGCGACAGAGTGACACCAATGTAGTAGGGGGCGAGCCCCAGGCGCATCCAGAGTCGTACCAGCCATTCCGGAGGGTATGTAATCTGTCTAGGGTTGTCGAGAGTCAGTATGAGACGCCCTCTTGGTGCGAGGACGCGGGCAAGCTCTGCCGTCGCCGTGAGGATATCGTCACGCGTCGGGAGGTGATCGAGCGTAGAGTCGGACAAGACAAGGTCACAGCAACCGCTCCTGAAGGGCAATCGGCTGACGTCGCACGTTACGTAGCCCTTCAGGTAGACCCCACGCGCACGGCAGGTTTCTCTTGCGGTGGCGGCAATCGCGTTCGAGATATCGATACCAACGATGCTGCCGGACCACGTGAGGGAGGAAAGGAACTCCTCTTCACTGAACGCCTCGGCGAACAGGTCGGTCTTAAGCGCCAGAGCGGGTGCTGCCTGCCCGCAGCATTCGAGCATGAGTTGAGCGTAGACACTCCGCTTGTGAGCTGCCAGTATGGGGTTGCTGTAGCCGGAGGTCTGCCAGTTGGCGGCGACCTGGTTCCAATGGCTGGCAAGCTGTTTGTCGGATGACATCACGTCGATAATACCGCGCAGGGATGCAATTGTGGAGTGAGGCTGATGAGGCGCGGCGGCGCTTGAAGTAGCGATTCCGCCTCGTCACGACGACTGGCACTCCGCCGGGACGCAGTAATTCTAACAGCACGGTCACTCAAGTGCCACGAGCCTGTCCGGATGTCTTCCGCCGCGCCATGAGAAGGACCGTGTTGCGTCAAATGAAACTGTTACCCAACGACACTGGCTTGCCTCATAAATGCGGTTACCGAAGCCTCCTTTGCACGGGGTCTATCGGCCATGGTCCAGAGCTGGTCCAGCGCCCGGTCG
>JAUVYD010000030.1 GCA_030603265.1 Dehalococcoidia bacterium | reverse complement strand
GATATGGCAAATGCAACATGGTCATCGTGGGCGCGGCCATGCGCAAACTCGTTCACATCATCTTTGGAGTGCTCAAGAACGGAAGACCCTTCGACCCTGCCGTAGCTATAGCAGCTTGACATGCAAGACGGTATCTACATCACGAACCACCACCTCACGTCCACCAGGCACGTGCAACGTGCCCCTGCCTCTGGATATGGCAATGTGAAACTGTATGCAACACAACCCTGTGTGATACACCACCGGACGGGCGAAGCATGCCATCGCCCCTACATTCGGACGACCCCCTGCCCGAGGACAACCATGGGCTGTTGCCGTGACCTTCAGCGGCCGCCGGGCCGTTCCGGAACGGCCCTTGAGGAAAGACGACGGCACGCGCGGCGATGGGCTCAGTCCACGATTGTCCGTACGTCCACGGCATAGAGCTCGGACCCGAAGCCCTTCACCGGGTTGAGGTCCATCTCGCGTATCTGCGGGAAGTCGGTGACCAGAAGCCCGACCCGGATGAGCCAGTCGGCCAGCATGTCGATGTCCATGCCCGGCTGCCCTCGCACACCCTCGATAAGCGGAAAGGCCCTCGTCGAGCGGACCATCTTCTCCGCCTCCTCGTGTGACAGTGGAGCAAGACAGAAGTTGATGTCCTTCAACGCCTCCGTGTAGATACCGCCGAGACCGAACGCCACGAGGTGGCCGTAGCCCTCCTCGCGGTTCGCACCGATGAGGACCTCCGTGCCCTGCACCATCTGCTGGATAAGACAGGCGTACGCGCCCTCGATGCGCATCAACTCGTCCCAGGCCACGCTCGCCTGCTCGATGTTCTCGATGCCGAGCTTCACGCCGCCGACATCGCTCTTGTGCAGAGGGCCGACTACCTTCATCGCCCACGGGAAGGGGATATCCAGCGCCTCCATGTCGGACCTCTGTGTCAGTTCCGCGAGAGCAGGTGTCCTGACACCGGCGGCCTCAAGAACGTCCTTCGCGTCATCCGGCTCGAGCGTCCCCATGAGGGTCTCGAACAGAGAGACAAGCCGGGCGCGGTCGTAGCCCGGAAGCTCTCCGACCGGCGAGGTCACCCCTGGCCTGTTGACCACGCGTCCGAGTGCACGGGCCATGCTTACCTCGTCGTCGAAGTAGCAGCGCCCCGCTCCCCGCAGCTTCGCCAGCGGCTCCGCCGCAGAGGTCGGGGACAGGAAGCACTGCAGCACGGGTATGCCGAGGGTGTCCTGCGCCTTCATGACGGCCTCGAGTATCGCCCATGTGTCGGACAACCCGGACTCTCCGTCGATGAGGAGTATGTAGTCGACGTTCTCCTTTTCTTCCTCCGCGATAATGCTGAGCACCGCGCTGATGCTCTCCGCATTCCTCGTCGGAAGACAGTCAACCGGGTTGCCAACCCCCGCTCCGGGCGGAAGAGCCCGTGCGATTCGTGCCCTGGTGCGCTCCGTGAACGGCGGAACCACAAACCCCTGGCGGTTCAGTTCATCCGACAGCATCACGCCCGGCCCTCCCGCGTCGCTCACCACCGCCACTCGCCTCCCGTCCAGCTGGTCGCCCATGTTGATGAGCGCGGTCGCCACGTCTATCAACTCCATCCGTGACTGCACCCTGATTATTCCCGCCTTGTCGAACAGCGCCTGCACCGCGGTATCGCTGGTCGCCATCGCGCCCGTGTGACTGGCTGCCGCCCTGCTGCCGGCCTCGGTTGCGCCCGACTTGATTCCCGTCAGCAGGAACCCTTTGCGACTCAGGCTTCGTGCGTGTGCCAGGAACTCGCGCGGCCTCGTAAGGACTTCGACGTAGAGCAGCTTGATGAGGGAATCGTCCGGCCCCCGGGCCTCGTCGTACAGTTTCAGCAGGTCAGTGACGCCCGTCTGGGCGGAGTTTCCCACGTTCAGGAGTGAGTTGAAAGGCAGTCCGCGGGCCGTGGCGTTCTCGTAGACAAAGTCCACCGTTGCGCCGGAGCCGCTCAGGAAGTCCACACCACCCTTCCTGCTCACCGGCGGCAGGCCGCTGAACTTGCCGGCGTGGGCATGGGAGACGATGCCGGAGCAATTCGGTCCAATGAGCAGAATGCCGTGCGCATCGGCTATCTCAACAAGACGACGCTCATCCTGTCTTCCTTCCTCACTCGCCTCGCCGAAGCCGTTGCTGAGCACCACCACCGCCTTCGTGCCCTTCTTCGCGAGGTCCTGCAGTGATTGCCGCACCAACCTGGCCGGGATGGCGATGAACGCCAGTTCGGGCGCGACCGGCAAGTCCTCGACGGACTTATACGTGCGGATGCCCTGCACCGCATCGCTCTTCGGGTTCACGAGCAGGAGTTCGCCCGAGTAGCCGCGCAGGAGGATATTCCTCACCAGCAGGCCTCCGGGTTTCGAAGTGTCCTCGCTCGCGCCAATGACAGCGATACTCTCAGGCTCAAGCAGTGTCTGCAGTGTTGCCCGTGTTGTCATGTGTCAACTCCGCGGGTGAGAGCGTTGCCCCCCACCATGTGCGTTTCCTTCGGTGATTCCGGGGGCGGGCCTACCACCCCACGGGCTGCGCCATCTGTCTGCCGGCATTGAACGCAGCGTAGTTGGCCGCCCAGATTCCAGGCTGTGAATTGACTCTCCTCAATGCCTCGTGCCACAGCTCAACAGAGAAGACGTCGAACGGCTGCATTGTACTGAGAACGCCGAGCATGACCACGTTCGCCATTCGGCCGGAGGAGTCGCCGAGCTCGAGCGCCTTGCCCAGGACATCCAACTCCACGACGTGGAAGTCGCGGAGTGTGTCCTTCAGTTGCGCATCGGTGGGGTACTCCTTGTCCGGCAGCCCCGGTGGGACGATGCCGGTAGTCGCAAGGAGGACGGTTCCATCCTGTTTGAGCATCTCCAGGAAGTCGGGCCGCAGTATTTCGCTCTTCTCCAGCGCGATGAGGCAATCGGCAGTGCAGGGCAACAGCACGGGACTCACCACGTCACCGCAGGCGAAGGTGCTGATGACGGGTCCGCCCATCTGGGCCATGCCGTGTGTCTCGCCCTTCACGACGTTCGTGTCGCCGTAGCCGGCGAGGAACGCAAGCCGAGTCAGGACCCGTCCGAAGAACAGGATGCCCTGTCCCCCAACGCCACGAATGCCGACCGATATGCGTGTGGGTAGTACGTCGTGTGCCATTCTTGCCGGCGCTTCGGCCTTTGGTGGTGTGGGAAATACCGGCGCTGCCGGTCGATCGAGTTCGGAGATGTCGATGGCTTTCAGCGCGCCGAACGGGCACATCTGCACACAGGCAGGAGTGTGTCCGCCGCAGCCCGAGCAGAGCTGGTTGACCACCGGGACGCCGTCGGGCCCCTTCTCAATGCCGGGGCAGATGAGGCATAGACCGCATTGCTTGCAGAGGTCAGGGTCCGCTACCACACGCTGCGTGCTGGCATTGCTCTGCCTGAGACACTCCCCCTCTCGGATGACGATGGTTGAGTACGTGCCGTTCCCGGCGTCCTTGAGTGCTGTCGTGAGCGCATCGTGGACGGCCTTGCGGTTGTACGCGGCGACGACGTGTACATTGGCGCCGTGGGCCTCAAGCGTCTTCGGCAGGTCGAAGCGTATCGGTTCTCCCGCCAGGTTTGCCGGAGATGTGGGGGATGGCTGTCCGCCAGTCATCGCGGTCCACGAGTTGTCCATCACTACTTTCACGCCGGCCATGTTCCGGTACACGGCGTTGCGAGTGGCAGCCATGCCGGTGTGGCCTTCGGTGCTGTCACCGACAACCGCAAGACAGCGTGAGGCCTCCCCGGGATGCGAGAGGGTGAACCCCTGCCGCATGGCCTCACCTGCGCCCATCGCGAGGGAGGTGTCAACCGCGTTCAGGAAATAGAGCAGCGCGTAGCAGCCGATGTCGCCGAAGACTGCGTCGATGAGCCCCTTCTTGCGCATCGCGGCCACGTCCTCGCCGAAGAGACGGTAGGGACAGCCGGGGCAGATGGCGGGGGGGCGGGCTATCGGAGACACGCCGCAGGTCTTGTGCGGGATCTGGAAGCCCAATCTGTCGGCGATGAGCGCAGGGGTCCACTCGGTGATAGTGCTGTAGGCTTCCTTCCCACGGACTTCAAGTCCGGCCTGCTGGAGTTGCTCCTGGACGTAGCGGTAACCGTCCTCGATGACGAAGACCGGGCCGTCGATTGAGTCGCAGAAGCGGCGGACGAGGTCCGTCGGCACGGGGTTGGTGAAGGCGAGGGAGAGCACGTCCAGGTTCTTGCCCAGCGACGCCTTCAGCTCGCGGACGTACATGTCACAGATGCCGTAGGTGATGACGCCGAGTTTTCCATCGCCTTTCTCCCACGTGTTCAACGGACTCTGCTCCACCATCTCCACCAGCGCAGGCATCCGCTCCGTTATAGCCATGTTGTAGTTCCTGCGTGCGATGCTCGGGAGAATCATGAAGGCCTGCAGGTCAGTGGGCATCTCAACAGGGGCTCTCTTCTGTGGCTTCATCATGCGGACCAGTCCCTCGCTGTGGCAGAGTATTCCGCTGGGCATGACGACCATCTGCGTGTTGTACTTGCGGGCTATCTCGACGGCTAAGGCCGGAGCCTCGTGCATCTCCTGGTGGTTGCGCGGCTCGAATACGGGGACGAAGCAACTCTTGAAGAGGTATCGTGGATCGATTGTATGTTGAGTGGAGCTGGGCACGAAGTCACTCGCGATGTAGTACACGAGACCACCCCGCGGCTGCGTGTACAGCGCGCCACTGGTAAAGATATCGCCTGCCTGGAAAAGGCCGGGAATCTTCATCGTCACCACGCAGTCGCGCCCCGCCAGAGTGTGACCATGTCCTACCGCAGAGGCAACAGCCTCGTTCACCGACCATCCCACCGTGATGAGGTCCTGTACCTGGGAAAGACCCCGATGTATGACCTCAGTTGAGGGCGTTCCGGGATAGCCGTCTGCGGCGTGTATACCACCACGTACGCATCCGACCGCGAACGCGATGTTGCCCTGTAGAACCTCCGTCTGGCCGTCGGGTGCAAGACACAGTTGCCTGATTGGATTCGTCATAGGGAGCTTCCTCCTTGCGTAGCATGTGGGGGGTGAAACCCTTGCCCTCGTTTGCACGAACAGCTCTGCACAGACGTGGACGGGAGTGCAGTCCATGTTCCCGGGGGAGCCGGAACGAGGGTCAGGGCAGGGGAGCGATAGTGAGGCCCAGTGGTGTCTGACATGAGCACTGTTGATTGGCGTGGGAGGCCGTCAGTCCACGAGTGGCCTCCCTGCTTTCGTTCATGTGCCCGGTTGCAGGTTGCCTGCGCCTTCCGGGCGCGATGGACGTCCAATGATTCCTTCCCTTCTTCTTTGAATGTGCTCCGCCATGAGGTACTCGGCAGCGTTCCCATCGTGCTTCGCAATGGCGTCGCATATTCGTGTGTGTTCTTTCAGTGCAGCGCCTGAGGTTTTGCGGTGCGCTTTCCGGATGGAAGCGACCCTGGCGATTGCGATGCAGTTATCGAGTCGCTCTCTGGCGAGCGCCAACGCGCGGTTCCCTGCGATGGAGGCAATCATCTCGTGGAACTGGCTGTCCAGTTCCATGAGTGCGTCGTATTCATCTGCTTGCAGAGCTGTCTCAAAGGAGCTCAGGCTCTCTGTGAGCGCGCTTATGTCGCTCTCCAACGCTCTTTCCGCTGCCAGTCTGGCCAGTGGCGGCTCAAGTATCTCCCGTGCCTCGTAGAGATCGACGATTTCGTCAGTGGAAAGACGGGTCACGTACACTCCTGACCTTGCATTGTTGCTTGCGAGGCCGTCGGCGACAAGTCGGCCAAGGGCTTCTCTGACAGGAGTCTTGCTTGTGCCCAATGCGAGGGCCAGGTCACCTTCGTGGAGCCTGGTTCCGGGAGGGATATGGCCCATTCGAATGCTCGTGCGAATAGCATCGTAGGCCGCGTCGGCGAATTTCCCGTGGGTTCGTATTGGACTTAGATTCACTGCTGTCTGTCTCATCCTTGCCCTTCGCAGACATTGCCGCTTCTGAGACTACCGCTCTCTCCCGGGGAGGCGAAATGCGGATATATATATTTATATCCTCCCCGAAGTCTGTTGTCAAGGGTGCAGTGAATGCCGAAACCCGGCTACTGGTGTGTGAGGACACGTGCAACGTGCCTGTGGAGTGGGGAGGGTTGGCAAAGGGGATTGCCCGGTTCCGTGCAGGGACAGCCCTCTGTGTCCGCCCATGGGATGGTGCGTCGTTCAGGACTGTGTTGACCTTTGCGGCGTTGTGTGACGACAGGGCGACGGGTCCGGCATGCCTGACCCCGACATTCGGACCACGCCCCACCCTACCCTCACACAGAATGGGTGTTGCCTGACACAACGACACGTCAAACCACCGGGTGCCCGGCAAGCGGTAGCGCTTGCCGACGGACTCGTCCAGTTCGATGCCAAATCCGGGACGGTTCGGTGGTGTAACCCAGCCATGCCGGAACCACTCGGACATGTCGCCCTGTGCCAGTTCATAGAAGAAGGGCACATCGTGAGCATGGAACTCGCACACCAGCAGATTCGGGATGGTGAGACATAGATGTGCGCTCGCCATCATCGCGATTGGACTGCCAATCATGTGGGGCGCGAATGGCTTGTTCGCGGCCGCGCACATGTCGGCTATCTTCCTGCCCTCGGCCAGTCCGCCGGCCTTTTGCAGGTCGGGCGTGATGACATCCACCAGGTCGTTCACGATGAGACGCCAGAACCCCTGCCTGAGTTGAAGGTTCTCGCCTGTGGCGATGGGCGTGGTCGTATGTTGCCGCAGATAGGCGAGCGACTGCTCATCGTGCGGCGGGACCGGGTCCTCCAGCCAGAGGAGCCGCATCGGCTCAAGCTGCTTCGCGACCTGCAGAATCTCGTTCGGACGATAGCGCCAGTGGGCATCCATGGCGACGTCGACGTCCGGCCCGACCGCATCCCTGATGGCTGCGGTGAGTCCAACCATCCAGTCGATATCCCTGCTCGTCAGCGTGTAGCCGGTCGCCGAGTCGAACACGGTGTTCGGCAGGTCGAGGTCGAACTTCATCGCCGTGTAGCCGCGCTGTGCCATCTCGGCCGCGCGCTGCGCGGAGCCTGTGATGAGTTCCTCAGGAGAGAGGCCTCTCGGCGGAGTTTCGACGCGCCATGAGGGAAGTGTTGACTGCAGCAGCGGAGAGAGACACTCGAGTGCGCCGGCGGCATGACAGTCCACGTAGATACGCACATCATCGCGGAACTTGCCGCCAAGCAACTGCCAGACGGGCAGGCCGAGGACCTTGCCCTTCAGGTCCCACAGGGCAGCTTCGATACCCGTGATGGCGTTCCAGACGATGCCGGCAGTAGAGCCGGCACCCGATGCCGCCCAGCGCATCTTCTCGACCAGTCTCTCAATGCTCGTGAAATCCTCGCCAATGAGGATGTCGGCGAACTCGGCGATGATTCCGGGCAGTCCCGGGGCAAGGAAGCACTCCCCTGTTCCGTAGAGACCTCCGTCTGCGTCGCTGTAGACCCGCACGTAGGTCCAGTGGAAGTTGGCCTGGACAACCGCAGTCGAGAGACCGGTAATGCGTGCCATCGGACACCTCCTCCGCTGTGTTGGTACTACATTATGCCGTAGGTGTTGAAGGCCTCGAGGGTGCTCATGCCGGCTTCCAGAGCCTGCTTCACAGTCTGCTCGCCGCGTGCCTTCTCCAGTGCTCTGGTGAACGCCTCTTCTTCAGCCTCACGAGGGATGACACACACACCGTCAAGGTCTCCAAAGAGAATGTCGCCGGGCCTGACGTATGCCTCGCCGACCTGCAGCGGCACCCGGTAGTCCATCACCTTGCCGCGCGGGCCCTGGTCCTGGCCGTAGTTGCCGTAGGAGAAGCAGGGGAATCCGAGACTGCGGATCTCACGCGTGTCGCGCGAATAGCCGTTGACGATGGCACCGGCCGCCCCGAGGTACATGCAGCGCACGCTCATCAGCCCGCCCCAGAGGGCGTAGGTGGGACTGGAGCCAGCGGAGATGTAGACCTCGTTGGGCTTCAGGTTATCGACTGCCTCAAAGACGAGCCCGAACGGCTTCCTCATGATTGGATTGGCGCCACTTCCTTCGGCTTCGCCGAAAACGTCGGCTTCCAGCACGGGCATCGCCCGGCCGATGACGACCATCTCGTCATCAAGCGGCTTGATCTGCGGCGGCAGGAACTGCTTCTGCAGACCCATCTGGTCCATCACGTCGCCCACGACAGCCGTGAACAGTTCACGCTTGACCAGAGCGAACAGTTCCTCATCAGAGTTCCAGGATCGCATCATTGAGCCTCCTTTCAGTTGCGCCTGTGGACAGGCTGCTGGATGTTGAGTTGGCTTCCGCAACAGAAGGCGACGTGCGACAGGTTCGGGTTGCCAACACCCCTTCCATCGGCGAGCCGATTGCCGAAATGCTAGCATACTCGTGCGACACTTCTCGAACAAAAGAGGAATCGCACGCTCCTTTGCCTTGCTTTTCCTGCTCCAAGACCGCATCGGCATACTCGGAATTGGTTCATCAAGGCCCGTGACAGGTCTGAAGCAATGGTGGACGGACAGGCGGACCACGAGAGAACATTGAGGACATCATCCTTTTCGTGCCGGCGGGACGGCCGATTCACCGTCGGCGATTCACGGCTGGCGCGTGACAAGAACAACCGCTACCTTCGCCCGAGCGTAGTAGTATGCGTCAGATGGTCGTGCGGTGGTGAGGCGCCATAGACGCCAGTACGGGTTATCTGCGACTTGGTGTGGAGTCAAGTGTTCCGTGTGGCTTGAGTTGACAAGGGAGTCAGGGCAGTCCACAATTACGGTAGTTCTCTACTTACAGTAGGGAATCCGTAGAGGTTTCGGCCGCTGAACCAGCCTGGCGAATCAGCGGCTCTTTTTTGTCTTCGGCTCGTGCGACTGCCACGGCGTGTGGCCACGTATCTGCGCAATGGTCCGCGGGTCCGCCACGTATGCTGTAACGAAATCCCCCTTGCAGGCAGCCCTCTGTTGTACTACCACAACGTAGTGGCCTTGGATGACTGCGACCCGCCGCGTCTTGTCTTCTTTCCTGCGTTTGGCGTCCCAGCCGTAGTAGAGTTCGGCCTCAGGGTCTCGAAGAGCCGCCCCGATCCAGTCTATCCTCTCTGCCCTCTCACGAGAGAAGAGGTCCTTGGTGCCGGTTGAGCGGCTGGATGATTCATAGAAGGCGTGGTCGAAATCTCTCTTCCGGAATCGGACCAGCATGTGGTCGAAAGTGGCCACAGCGCCGCTACAGTATGCTTTCTTGAAGTGCGCACGATACTCGTCCTCAGTGGCGCATGTGACCAGAGGAGGGTAGCCAGGCTTGTCGTTGGTCACTGGAGGCGTATCTTGAACACGTTGAACTT
>JAUVYD010000216.1 GCA_030603265.1 Dehalococcoidia bacterium | reverse complement strand
CGGACTTTCTCTATAGTGCCTCATCAACAAGGCGCATTCCTGCCATCTGGCGGTCGGCGTGCTCCAGGTTGGCCCGGCCGTGCAACGCCGAATCGGCGAAAAATGAGACAGGGGGGACTCCTGAATGAGAATCACCGCGATCGAGACCATCCGGCTTCCCGGCTCTCCGAATCTGTTGTGGGTTGAGGTTCACACCGACGAAGGCGTCGTCGGCCTGGGCGAGACGTTCTACGGGGCCGGCGCCGTTGAGGCGCACATACACGAAACTGCAGCGCCAATGATACTTGGGAAGGACCCGCTGTGTATCAATGACCTCGCGCGGTACACGGTCGGCTATGTGGGCTTCGTCGGCTCAAGCGCCGAGATGCGTGGCGCCTCGGCGATTGACATCGCTTTGTGGGACCTGTGGGGCAAGTCAACGGGCCAGCCTCTCCACCAGTTGCTCGGCGGCCGCGTGCGAGACTCGATTCCGGTCTACAACACCTGTGCGGGCACCCGCTACGTGCAGGACGGCGCCACGCAGGACACGCGTTTCTACGGACTCGACAAGAAGGACCCGAAGGGATACGAGGACCTCGACGCGTTTCTGAACCGCGCCGACGAGCTTGCGCTCAGCCTGCTTGAAATGGGCATCACAGGCATGAAGATATGGCCCTTCGACTTTGCTGCCGAGCGCTGGCAGGGCAGTCATATCACTAAAGAGGAGTTGAAGAAGGCGTTGGAGCCGTTTGCCAAGATCCGCAAGGCGGTTGGCGACCGCATGGACATCATGGTCGAGTTGCACGCGATGTGGCATCTGACCCCGGTGCGGCGCATCGCCGAGGCGCTGGAAGAGTTCAATCCGTTCTGGATTGAGGACCCCGTGCGCATGGACCACCTGTCCAGCCTTGGCGCCTTCGCCATCGGAACCAACGTGCCCGTCGCCACCGGCGAAACGCTGGGCGGCATCGCCCAGTACAGGGCATTGATTGAGATGCAGGCGGTTGGCTACGCCATCATGGACCTGACATGGTGTGGTGGACTGACCGTCGCACGCAAGGTTGCGGGCATGGCCGAGGCGTGGCACCTCCCTGTCACGTTCCACGATTGCACGGGGCCGGTTGCGCTGGCGGCGTCGGTCCACGCTGCACTGGCGGTGTCGAACAGCTTCGTGCAGGAAGTGGTGCGGGCGTTCTACTACGGCTGGTACGGCGACCTGGTGACGCAATTGCCTCCGCTGAACAACGGCATCATCGAGGCCCCGCCCGGACCGGGTCTTGGCCTCTCCCTGCAGCCGGATGTGAAGACGCGGCCCGGAGCGCGTGTGCGCCGTACGGACCTTGGCTAGGGCCCGGAGGACCCGGCGCGCGGCTGAGCCGTTCAGCAATGCGGGCGCGGCAGCACATGTGTGCGGTGCTCACTGAAACCCACTGTGTTGTCCGATTTTAGCGTGCGCTCGTACTTGGGATTGAAGAACCTGTCGAGGTCAAGTTGCTACGGCAGGGGTAGGCAGACCCTCTCGCCTGCTGTGCAACACCCGCACCGTCGTGCGGGCACCAGCTCCGCTTCGGAGGCTGGACCTCCACGCTCTTGCGGGCAGAGGCGACGGCCAGGCGCCGTCGCCTCTGCGTCAGCACCTTCTTCCTCAGCCGGATGTTCCCTGGAGTGACCTCAATCAGTCACCCCTATGCAACAAACTCGCGCTGCTATCCGGTCGATGGCTGTCGTGGTGAACGCCAGAAGCTGCTTAGATCATGGTAGACATACGGTCTGTTGGTAGCCTGAAGTTTCTCCTCATCTATCTCTATCCCAAGGCCTGGCTTGGTGGGAATGTCCAGGAAGCCGTCTCGAGGGGCAGGGAACGGCTCCACAAGAATCTCGTTCCAGTGAGGGAGGTCGAAGGGGAAGAACTCATTGGTTACGAAGTTCGGCATGCAGGCGTCGAGGTGAAGACTGGCGGCATTCAGAATGGGGCCCGCGGAGTTGTGGGGAGTTACGCCCACGTAGTACGCGTGGGCCATGTCGGCGATCTTCTTGGTTTCCAGTATGCCACCGGCGTGTGCGATGTCCGGGTTGATGAAGGTGACGGCACGTTTCTCGAACAGATCTCTGAAGCACCAGCGCGTGGGAATCCGTTCTCCCGTGACTATGGGGATCTCGGTTGCAGCCGCCACTCTGGCCAGGTCTTCAGGGCTGGCGTCAATAGGAATGGGCTCCTCGTACCAGGATGGCCTGTACTTCTCCACGGCGTGAGCGAACTGGATCGCAGTGTTGGGGCTGAAACGACCATGACCGTCGAGCATCAGTTCTACATCGTCCCCGACCACCTCCCGGACTCGCCCCACGTTCTCGACGATGCGGTCGAAGTCGGCCCTCTCAGTGGTGAAGACATCGCATCCCCAGAAGGGGTCCCACTTGAGGGCTTTGGCGCCCCTTTCCTTCACTTCCCTCTCGGCGAGGCCGACGTAATCATCGATGCTCGTGGCTTCGAACCACCATCCATTGTGGTAGATCTTGATGCGGTCGTGACACGGTCCACCCAGCAAGGCGTGGATGGGTACGCCGAGGCTCTTGCCGAGTATGTCCCACATGGCTATTTCCAGGCCGCTCATTGCACATGTAACTATGAGAGACGGGCGCCAGAAAGAATCCCGGAACATGGTGCTCCAGTGCCGCTCGATGTGACGCGGGTCCTTGCCCATCAAGTAGTGCGCAAGGTTCTGAATCGAAGCCTCGACGTTTCTTTCCTGTCCCTGCGTGGTGGCCTCTCCCCAACCGACGATTCCCTCGTCTGTTTCTATCTTGACGAGTATCAGGTTCCAGTGCGGGCTGTGAATGAACGTCTTGATGTTGGTGATTTTCACTGTGGGGTTCCTCCTTGTCGTATTCCGTCTGACTGGTTCAAGTTCAGATATCTGACCACTGAGGATTCAATGCCCTGCATCCTCGCCGTCACGCACGCTACAGGGACATGTGCGCCACTCCAGCTTCCCCCGGGCGCACACAGCTGTTGGAACGCAGTGTCGCACCCGTGACGCTGAGGAGGCGAAAGCAGAGAAGCACCGGGAGCACCCGGAGACCGGCCTGCCTGTGGCAATAGTATCTATACGGCAGTTTGGCATGTCAATG
>JAUVYD010000128.1 GCA_030603265.1 Dehalococcoidia bacterium | reverse complement strand
CCTGGCCGGTAACATACGAGGCGCGGTCGGAAGCGAGAACGGCCACCACCTCCGCAACCTCCTCCGGCTCACCCGCCCGGCGGAGCGCAATCATCTCCACGAACTTGCTGCGGACTTCCTCAGGCAGAACATCGGTCATCTGCGTGCGTATGTAGCCGGGTGCAACCGCGTTGACCGTGATGCCACGCGACCCGACCTCTTTCGAAAGGCTCTTCGTGAAGGCGATGATGCCCCCCTTGGAGGCCGAGTAGTTGGTCTGACCCGGATTGCCGATTACGCCGGCTATGGACGCAATGCTCACAATCCTGCCGCCACCCTGCCGTATCATCGACTTGACCGCATGCTTCGAACAGAGGAATGTGCCGCGGAGATTTATGTCAATAACGTCGTCCCAGGCCTGCTCCGACATCCGGAGCAGAAGCGTGTCACGCGTGATTCCCGCGTTGTTCACGAGGATATTGATTGCACCCCACTTCTCGACGACCTCATCCACCATGCGCTTGACCGCCTCGCCATCGCGGACGTCGGCCTCAACGATGAAGCCCTCCGCCCCCAGGCCCTCCAGCGCGGATACGACCTCCCTGGCATCCACTTCGTTCTGGGGGTCCACGCTCACGTAGTTGACCGCGACCTTAGCGCCCATGGCCCCGAGCTTCAGAGCAATGGCCCTGCCCATGCCACGGGAAGCGCCTGTCACAAGAGCGACCTTAGCTTCCAATTCCATCTTGCCTCCGCAACGGACGACAGGGAAGCGCTGAGCTTCCCCGTTGTGTCATCCCTTGAATCGCTTGATAACCAGGCAGCAGTTCTCGCCACCAAGGCCGAAGCTGTTCGTCAGACACACGTCCACGCTCGCCTCGCGGGCAACGTTCGGCACGTAGTCCAGGTCACACTCAGGATCGGGCGTGTGGTAGTTGATGGTGGGATGAATCACACCGTCTCTAATGGTCAGCACGCAGACGATGGCCTCAATCGCACCGGCGGCGGTGATGGCGTGACCTATCATGGACTTCGTCGAGCTCACGGGCACCTTGTAGGCGTGGTCTCCGAGGGCCAGCTTGAGCGCCTGCGTCTCGGTGGGGTCATTCAACCGCGTGCTCGTGCCATGGGCATTCACGTACTGCACGTCCGTGGCAGCAACGCCTGCCTGCTCGAGCGCGACTCTCATCGCGTACGCCTCGGCCTCCGGCGCCGGAGCAGTCGTGTCGTACGCATCGAAGGACCACGCTGCGCCACCCAGCTCTGCCAGAATCTCCGCACCGCGCGCCTTCGCATGTTCCAGCGACTCCAGCACGACTATCGCCCCACCCTCGCCGAACACGAATCCACTGCGGTTCGCGTCGAACGGACGACTTGCCACGGCGGGATCAGGTTCCCGGCATACCGCGCCGAGTATGTCCAGCCCCGCTATTCCCACAGGTGAAAGACACGAATCTGTCCCGCCCGCAATCATCACGTCGGCATAGCCGAGCCTGATGAAGTTCATGGCGGTACCGAGGGAGTCTGCGCCCGACGCGCAGAGGCTGTTGACGCTGGTGTTTGGCCCTCTGGCCTCGAAAATCATCCCTATCTGCATCGAGGGCCCGGTCGGGCCGGACCTCGCAACGAAAAGAGGGTCCACCCTCCGGGGGCCGCGCCGCTGCAGTATGTCGTACTGCTTGATGATATAGTCGCTCTCCGAGAGGCAGGCGACGCTCACACCCACTCTCTCCGGCTGCTCGCGGCTCATGTCGATGCCTGCATGGGCCATGGCCTCTTTTGCGGCAGCAACACCATAGTGGACAGCCCTCGGGTTGCGATCCGCAGCCTTGGGGTCCATGTACAGGTACGGGTCGAAGTCCTTTACTTCTGCATCCACCTTGACGAAGAACTTCGATGTATCGAACCTGGCAATCGGCGCTATCGCCGACTTTCCGGACACTGCACCCTGCCAGAACTCATTCACCGAGAGCCCCAGCGGATTGACCGTCCCAAGCCCGGTTATCACTACCCTGGGAGTCTGCATCAGCCGTCCCCTTTCTGAATCATGGGCGCGAAAGGCGCCACTGACGTGCCCCCGTCCACGATGATTGTCTGGCCACGAATCATGTAGGCCTCATCACTGCACAGGAAGGCAACCACGCCGGCCACGTCCTCGGGAGTCACCATCCTGCCCACAGGTGTGGTCTGCTTGAGGTCCTTGACAAGGCCCTCTCTGATATAGAACTT
The DNA here is from genome assembly GCA_030603265.1 of Dehalococcoidia bacterium. GTDB lineage: Bacteria > Chloroflexota > Dehalococcoidia > GIF9 > AB-539-J10 > SKVJ01. Next base: position 2,946 of record JAUVYD010000128.1, on the reverse strand, counting down.
GAGCGCCTCTGTATCCACCGCCGATGCCGACACGGCGTTCACGCATATGCCATGTGGCGCCATCTCAATCGCGAGGTATCGTGTCAGCGCCTCGAGGGCCGCCTTCGATACGCCAACGGCCGCGTAGGTCGGCCAGACGAACTTCGAGCCGAGGCTCGAAATACTGACTATCCTGCCGTTCCTGCCCGCCATGAGACCGACGGCGCGCTGCGCGCACAGAAGCAACGCCTTCGCGTTGATGTCCATCGTCCAGTTCCACGCCTTCTCATCGATGTCGAAGATGGGCCGGCCGACTCCGGAGGCAGCGTTGCTGATGAAGATATCGAGGTACCCGAACTTGTCGGCAACGAAGTCGAACATCTCGGCAATCTTGGCCGGGTCTCCAACGTTCGCCCTGACAAGCTCAGCTCTGACGCCGAGCGCCCGAATCTCCTCGACTGTTTTCTCCGCGGCTTCCCGGCGCCGGAAGAAGTTGACCACAATGTCACACCCCTCCGATGCCAACTTCAAGGCAGTCGCCTTGCCTATGCCGCGTCCACTGCCTGTTATCAGTGCCAGTTTTCCCTGCAATGGCTTCACAATGACTACCCCTTTTTCGCTACCTCTTTCTCAACGAACGACACGAAGTCACCGAAGTTGGTGAACTTCTGCGCCTCCTCATCCGGTATCTCGATGTCGTACTTCTCCTCGACTGCGACCAGTGCCTGCACGATATCGAGAGAGTCAGCCTTCATCTCCTTGAACGTACCTTCCCGGGTGATGATGCTCTTGTCGATGTGCGCAATTTTGGACACGATGTCCTTGATTTCTTCCTCAACAGACATTAGCTGTTACCTCCTTCCAAAAGCTTACCTTGCTCCTTCAAACGAGCGATTTCTCTTTTGAGACTGCCAACGATGTCGGACTGCACCGCCTTCCTGGCCGCGTTGATACCGTGCAGCATGTGCTCGGCATTACACGCGCCGTGAGCAATCCTGACGATACCATCAACACCCCACAGGACACCGGTACCCTCTTCTTCGCCCTCATACGACAGCTTCTTCAGCGGCAGCACACGGTCGAACAGGAATCCGACAATCCCCCTGAACGCCGGGTACTTCTCCAGCAGCCATATGCGGCCACGGTCGCCGATACTCTCATAGAACTTGAGCAACACGTTCCCGACGAAGCCGTCGCACAGAATAACGTTCGCCTTCCCCATCAGGATGTCATTTCCCTCGATGTTCCCGATGAAGTTGAGCCCGCTCGCCTGCAACAGCGGGAACGCCTCTTTGACAAGCTCGTTGCCTTTGCCCTCTTCTCTGCCCGTACTGAGAAGCCCGACAGTCGGGTTCTCGATTCCGTACGTGGTCCGCGCGTACACCGTGCCGGCTATCGCAAACGACACGAGCTGGTGGGGTTTGCAGTCCACGTTGGCCCCGAGGTCCATTATCACGATATTCGGAGCGAAGCTGCTGAAACCCCCACCCAATGTGGGCCGTTCCATACCCTCGACCATCCCGAGGTAGGTCGCGGCACTCGCCGCCACCGCCCCGGACGAACCAGCACTGATGAATGCGTCGGCCTCGCCCTGCTTGATTAGCTTCGTGCCGATGACAATCGAGGACTGCCGTTTCTGCCGAATCGCCACAGCCGGGGCCTCGCCTTCCTTGATTACTTCGGGCGCATGTACGAGCCGGACAAGGCCCTCGGGAGCTCCTTCCTTCTGCAGTCCCGCGGTGACGACGTCTTCCTGGCCGACCAGGATGACATCCGCCTCTCCACCACGCGCCGCAAGCACGGCCCCCTTGATAATCTCTTCGGGAGCGTAGTCGCCGCCCATGGCGTCAACAGCTATCCTCACTCTTCCTGCAGTCTGTGACACACTCGTCTCCTCTACTGGCTGGAAAGGCCGAACATAGCTAACGAACCTGTCCCGCAGAACGCATCCCGCTCTGCAACGTCACAACGAGGCAGGAATCCTCACACGCGCCTCGCCGGAGACCACAACTTCGCCCGCCTGGTTGCAACACGATTGCGAACAGGTGACACATACTATAGCATTCTCTTCTGCCACCGATTCAACCTGACCAGACACAGTCAGAGTGTCGCCGGGCCGGGCAGGGCTCCTGAAGCGAATGGAGAGCCGGCCGGTGCTATCCCAGGGCTCTCCGAAAGCGCTGCTCAGCATCTCCGACATGTAGGCCAGGACAAGCATCCCGTGCGCGATGGTGCCGCCCAGCGGCGTCGCAGCAGCGAACTGCTCGTCAATGTGTATCGGGTTGTAGTCCCCGGAAGCCTCAGCATACTTGTTGATATCAGGCTGCGTCACGCGCCTGACCAACTCCGGCAGCACAGTTCCCTCAAGAATAGGCAGCTTCATGTGTTACGACTCCGGCAGAACCACCGTGGAGCGCCCGCGCTGGACTACGACTCCCGCCTCATCCGAAATCACCATCTCCAGCGTCAGCATCCGCATGGGGCCGCGTGCCAGTTTCCTGTGCACTTTCACCGCACACGTAACGCGGGAACCAATGGGCACAAGCCCGGTGAACTCGAACTCCTGGGAGGCATGTATGGTGCCGGGTGGCAGCGCGACCAATTCACCGAGCAAGCCAATCGCCCGGGCAGCCACCGCCAGAGGAGGAACGTAGTCACGCTTCACGGCGCCGACAGCCTCAACGTAGGCGGCAACGACAGCGGGACTGAGGCTGTAGTCTACAGGCGGGAACTCGTATCCGGGGGTCAGTTCGTCATACCCTTTGGGCAATTCAACAACACCTGCGTCACGAGTCAGACATTTCATGTCCCAATGCCCTTTCGCCACGCATTGAGACGTCGGAAATCCGCGTTATCATCTCACGAGCGGGTATACGTGTCAATATCTGCGGCTTGTAACATGCTGATGGTCTACGATTCTGTCCTCCCCTGACTGTTCAGCGAAAATGTCCGCATGGAGGAGATGGT
>JAUVYD010000113.1 GCA_030603265.1 Dehalococcoidia bacterium | reverse complement strand
CACGAGGATGGCATCGATGTTCTCGGCAAGCAGAAAGACGTCGGCAGGAGACTGCGCGGCAATCTCCCAGAGCGGCTCGTACGCCTTCGAAATCGTCTCGTACAGTTCGTCCACCAGGTCCGGGTAGCGCGCATGGTGTATGAAGAAACGGCCCCCATCGGCCCCGACCCAGTCAATCATGAGCAACTGCAGACCGCAGTGGGGCACCCAGTCCATGACCACACCGTCTTCCCCGAGCCAGTCCTTCGCCTGCTCCAGAGGGAAATAGTCAGGCTTGATCTCCAGGTTCTCATACATGTACTTCAGGATCTTGTAGTCCTCGGGCGCCTTCACCGCCCGCTCTGTCTGCCACGGGGTCACATCACCCCAACTGCGCAGGGCATGCCATTGTTCCACCCCGGTTGCCCGCTTCTCCACGAGGGAGATGCTCCCGACAGGTGTCCTGTAAGTCCGGCGTATCATCTGCTCCCCGGATGTGACTTCCTGGGTCTCGATCATCTCCACGCCGTGCATGGTCATCGTGTAGCCAGCCCTGGCCCAGCTCATGCCCATGCCGCGGTTGCGACATTCCCTCTCGGCCAGGCCCTGCTGGGAGTGCCGCCAGTTATGGAAGAACGGCAGACGGTCCGCCATCTGCTTGCGGCTCGCCGCCAGGATACGCTCTCGCCTCGTCATTTCTGACATCCTAGTTTCCTCCCTTGCCGCTGGAGACCCACTCCACACACTTGTGTACGCCCTCTACCGCATTGGCCGCGCAGTGGTCTGCACCGATGCTGTCCGCAAAAGCGGGGGTCACAGGCGTCCCGCCGACCATTACCTTCACATCGTCCCTGAGACCAGCCGTCCGCAGCGCCTCAATCACGTCACCCATTTTCAGCATCGTTGTGCTGAGGAGAGCCGACATACCCAACACATCGGGGTGCTGCTCCCGCACAACCTCGACTATCTTCGAGGCGGACACGTCCATGCCCAGGTCAACGACATCGAAGCCCTGAGTGGTGAGCAGCGTTGCAACGATGTTCTTGCCGATGTCGTGGTAGTCTCCCTCGACAGTCGCCACTATCGCCTTCGCAGCACTCTCGGCCTCCCCGGTGATGTAGGGCTCAATGACCTTGATCCCGTCCTTCATGACCTCGCCGGCAACAACCAGCTCCGAGAGGAAGAACTCCCCTTCCTCGAACTTCTCGCCAACGACAACCATGCCCGGGACCATACCCCCGGTGATGGCCATTCTCGGCTCCACTCCCGCATCCATCGCCCCTTGTGCGGCAGTAACGATGCCCTCGAAGTCCATGTTGATGATGGCTTCCCGGAGTGCCAGCAGGTGTTCGGAGTCTGACATTGTCTTCTGCTCTCCTCTCTCGCGAGTACCGCTTGCCATCGTACAGGGCGACACTGGTCGTGTCAACGAACGCGGACGAAGCTGTTGATGGTGGACGATTCTATCCGCCTGAGCGGGCAGCGACAACATTCGTATGCAGGAGATGGTGGCCACGAGGCCGTGAGATGGATGGTCTGTTAGCAGGGTGGATTTGCCCCGTTTCCCGTAGGGGCGGACCTCTGTGTCCACCCCTGGGGTGAATGCACGGTTGGCATGGAGGAATTTGTCCAATTCCTGTAGGGGCGAGGCATGCCTCGCCCGTAGGGTAGTGTGTCATTCAGGGCTGTGTCGGCCTTCGCGGCGTTGTGTGATGAGAGGGCGACGGGCCAGACATGTCTGGCCCCTACATTCGGACCGCCCCACATCCACCAGGCACGTGCAACGTGCCACTACATTCGAAACCACCACCCCACACGACTGTAGCCTGCATCGCCAACGGCGAGGGAGTGCCAACGCCAACAATCACCGAGGCCGCGACACAAGTCGCGGCCCGTACTGCCCCCACGCACGGTCGTGGCTTACAGTTCCGCTACCAGCTTCTCGAACTCCTCGTCCTTGATGTTGTAGCACTCAGCAGGACCGGGGAAAGTCACGGCCTTGATGTCCGACTTGTAGTGCTCGAAGGCCTCAACCATTGCCTGTCCCAGCTCGGCGTACCGGCGGACGAACTTGGGCTTGAATGCCTGGAACAACCCGAGCATGTCGTGCACGATGATGACCTGCCCGTCCACATCGGGACCAGCTCCGATGCCATACACAGGAATGCTGACCGCATCAACAATGAAGCGCGACAGCTTCGCGGGCACGGCCTCCACCAGCACAGACCATGCTCCTGCCTGCTCCAGCAGCTTCGCGTCTTCGATGATTTTCTTCGCCGCGGCCACGCTCCTGCCCTGGCTCTTGTAGCCGCCGATGGATGCCGCCGACTGCGGCGTCATGCCGATGTGACCCATCACGGGAACGCCCGCCTTCACAATGGCCGCCAGCGTGTCCGCCATGTTGGCGCCGCCTTCCAGCTTCACGCAATCCACTCCACCTTCGGCCATGAAGCGGCCTGCGTTGCGGATTGCCTCCTCCTTGCTCACCTGGTAGGACATGTACGGCATATCGCCGATAAGGAATGCGTACTTCACGGCCCGGCTCACGGCCTGGGTCATCCATATCATCTGGTCCATCGTCGCCGGAAGCGTGTTCTTGTGGCCGAGAAGCGCCATCATGCCGGAATCACCGGGCATTATGATCTCGATGCCCGCCTTGTCCTCGAACAGGGCGGTGGGGTAGTCGTAGGCAGTCAGCCAGGAGACCTTCTCTCCCTGCTCCTTCATCCGAAAGAGGTAGCCCATGTCTATCTTCTTGCGTTCTTCTTCAGCCATCAGGAAGCCCTCCTTGTGAGTTGTGAACTGGTGCTGATTCTAGCATCGCGGCAGTGGCGCGTCCATGGGTTGACCCGCATCAAATCGGTGGGGTGCAGGTGTGGGTGCGCAGGATGAAGGGTTGGCAGAGAGAATTACCGGGTTCCGGCAGGGGCGGACCTCTGCGTCCCCCCGTGGAGGAGGATGAAGTGTTGTGATTTGGCGTAGGGCAACCCCCTGTGGTTGCCCGTGGGAAGCGTGGTGCCTTGGTGTTCCGTTGTAGGGGCACGTTGCACGTGCCCGTGGGGTGGGTTGCCGGCAGGGCGGAATCGCGTCATTTCCGCGTAGGGGCGCTTCGGGAAGCGCCCGGTGATTGTGTCAGGACGCGGTCGTAGCCATCGAGCGCCGCTGCTTGTGGCGGCCGGAAGGTTTCGACGCCAGGATTTGGGCTGCAACCGTGGTCTCGGACAGCCGCCGGGTCGTTCCCGAACGCCCCCTACATTTGGACACCCCCCTGACCCTGCCGCCCACGGGCGGACACGGAGGTCCGCCCCTACATCACGAACCACAACCCCACGCTGAACCTGCCGGGCACGCCAGGGTAAGTCCGCTCGCTCCGCGTGTAGGACACAGACCTACAGTGGTATGCGAGAACCGCTGACACTCTCCGTTTGCCGTTCTCGATGCAGGGCCTGTCCACACCAGGTTGCACGGGTCTATAATGGAGCACATTCGCTCGCTACAAGCTTCGGTATGATGCATACGACAGACCGGAAGGCGCAGACCGTGGCGGTTGTGGGGCTCGGCTATGTGGGGCTCCCGCTGGCCGAAGCGTTTGCCGGACATCTCCCGGTCACAGGCGTGGATGCCAATGCCGGCAGGGTGGAGGAGTTGCGGCGCGCACCCTCCATTCCCGGCTTGACGGTCACCGGGGACATGGCAGCCATCGAGTCCGCAGACTTCATTATCATCGCCGTGCCCACACCGGTGACGCGCTCCAAGGAACCCGACCTGAGCCTGGTACGCGGCGCCGCAACATCCGTAGGCGCGCACTTGAAGCGAGGCATGGTGGTCATCCTGGAATCGACCGTGTACCCGGGTGTCACGGAGGAGGTACTGGCGCCCCTGCTGGAGGAGCAGTCCGGCCTTCGCTGCGGTGAGGACTTCAAGATAGCGTACTGCCCCGAGCGTATCAACCCGGGTGACCCGGAGCACACCATAGGCAGGAGCACCAAGGTGGTGTCCGGGATGGACGACGACACAACGGACCGCGTAGCGGCACTCTACGGCCTTATCGCCGGGAGCATCTTCAAGGCGAGGGATATCCGGACGGCCGAGGCGTGCAAGGTCATAGAGAATGTCCAACGGGACCTGAACATCGCCCTGGTGAACGAGCTTTCGCTCATCTTCTCAAAGATGGGGCTGGACACGGAGGCCGTGCTGGAGGCCGCCGCGACGAAATGGAACTTCCACAGGTACTCGCCGGGACTTGTCGGAGGCCACTGCATACCGGTGGACCCGTACTACCTCGTCTACAAGGCGAAGGAGCTTGGCTACCATCCGCAGGTCATACTTGCGGGCAGGGCAATCAACGACTCGATGCCGAAGCACGTCGCGGAGATGACGGTGAAGGCCCTGAACGAGGCCGGCAAGGTAATACGCGACTCGCGCGTGCTCGTTATGGGCCTGACCTACAAGGAGGATGTGGACGACACGCGCGAATCGCCGTCGTTCGACCTCATCCGGGAGCTGGCGGACTACGGGGTTAAGATGTACGCATGTGACCCGTACGTCACCACGGACGATGCCCCGGCCGGTGTGACGCTGCTCGACTCCCCCGACAAGGTCGAGGGACTCGACGCGCTCGTGGTCACAGTGGCGCACGCCTCTTTCAGACGAATAACTCTCGAGGAGCTACGGCGGCACGCAGGGAAGAACCCCGTCCTCGTGGACGTGCGCCGCCTCTATGACGGCTCCCGCGCGCAGGAGCTGGGTTTCATTTACAGGACACTGTGAGACAGCCAATGACAGACAGAAACATCGCAGTCGTCGGAGCCGGATACTGGGGCAAGAACCTGGTGAGGAACTTCGCCGAGCTGGGCGCGCTTCACACGGTCTGCGACGCGAACCCCACGGCTCTCAAGGAGGCTGCTTCCCGGTATCCGGACGCCGGGACTCAATCGGACTACCGGCGGGTGCTCGATGATGCCGCGGTTCGAGGCGTGGTTATTGCCACTCCCGCTGCACAGCACTACTCGATGGCCCGCGCGGCATTGCTGGCTGGGAAGGACGTCTTCGTCGAGAAGCCTCTGGCGCTGAGCGTCCCTGAGGGCGCGGAGCTGGTGGAATTGGCCGAAACCTCCGGCCGCGTGCTGCTTGTCGGCCATCTGCTCGAATATCACCCCGCGCTGGACGTCCTGAGGCAGATGGTTAACAGTGGGGAGCTGGGCAAGGTCCAGTACATCTACTCGAACCGTCTCAACCTGGGCAAGTTCAGGACGGAGGAGAACATCCTCTGGAGCTTCGCACCGCACGATATCGCGACCATACTCGGGTTGCTCGGCGACGAGTTGCCGACGCAAGTCTCCGCACACGGCGGGTCGTATCTCAACTCCGATATCGCCGATGTGACGCTCAGCACTCTCACATTCGCGAGCGAGGCCCGCGCGCACATCTTTGTCAGTTGGCTGCACCCGTTCAAGGAGCAACGGCTCGTGGTGGTGGGCGACCGGAAGATGGCGGAGTTCGCCGACACCGATGCAACGGACAAGCTGAAGGTCTACGAGCACCGAATTGACTGGGTTGACCGCATGCCGCAGCCTGTGCCTGGCGAGGCGCGATCGGTCCCGTTTCCGGGCGACGAGCCACTGCGCCTCGAG
>JAUVYD010000120.1 GCA_030603265.1 Dehalococcoidia bacterium | reverse complement strand
GCCGAGAATCTTCTGTGTCTCTCGCTGTACCTTCTCTTCTTCCCCGGGGATGAACGGGATGACGTTGTCCAGGATATCGAGGCCGATGACTCCCGGACTGCGGCCTGCGCCCGACATGGCCTGCATCGAGGTCATGATGACCGAGTTGAGGCCGAAGCTCTCGAAGAGAGGTTTGAGAGTGATGGCCAGGCCGATGGTTGTGCAGTTCGGGTCGGGCGTCACGAAGCCCTTCCAGCCCCGCCACCGGCGCTGCGTCTCCAGCAGGCGGGCATGGTCGGGGTTCACCCCTGGCAGCAGTATCGGAACGTCGTCCTCATAGCGGAATGCCGATGCCGTGCTGACAACAGGCACCTCCGCAGCGAACTTCGCCTCCAGCACCTTCGCCGGCCCGGAATCGATTGCGGAGAACACCATGTCGATTCCATCGGTCGAAAGCTCGGAGGCGTTCACGACGGGCATGTCCATGACTTCTTCGACGGGCGGTTCATCGCAGAACCATCTGAAGGCGCCGGAGGCTTGGTCGGTGATTGCCTGACGGTAGTTCTTGCCGGCAGACCTCTCCGAAGCTGCCAGCGCCTTCACCTCGATCCAGGGGTGCCCCTTGAGGGCGACCAGGAACTGCTGGCCGACTATTCCCGTGGCTCCGACTATCGCTGCTCTGACCATGGCGCCTCCTGTGAACGTATCCGCGAGCCGTACAGTGTAGCACACGAGGTTGCGGAAGCGCGGACAACTCCCAAGACGCTCCTAAACGGAACGCAGATGGTTCTTGGGATACTTGGATGACACACTGCACAAATGCGCTGCCGATGGCAGAAGGGACTCCCCGCTTCGGATAGGCGAGACAGGGCATGCCACGCGTGGACACATTGCGTGACGCAGGGTATTGATGGGCCAAGGCCCCAACCTGCTCACGAATCAGCCTTCAGGCAACTCCGTCGCCTTTCTGAAGGCTACTTTCTCCCCGATTTGCGCCCATTGTTTGAGTTCCTCTCGTTCCTCGTGCATGCGAGTGAAGGCAGGTTCCGTCTGCCCCGCGTACTTCGAGAGGGCGCCTGCAGCTGTTCCATTCTCCACCTTCTGAAATACCATCTGCGCAACGCGAGCGCCCGGGTACAGTGCCACGGGTGCACTTCCGTGGTTGACAAGCTCTAGGGTCAGGGTTCCCAAGAAGCCACTGTGGACGACCACGGCAGTTGCTACGGTGAGGCCTGCGCGCCCCCAGGTTGAGCGCGCCAGCACTTGCGCTTGAACGTCAGAGGGGAGTCCAATGTACTGCCATGTCACGCCGAGAATGAACGTGCCAGGATGAATCACGAGCTTGTCCCCAAACGGCACAAAGACCCTCTCTTGATAGCTTGAGACGGTCTTCTCCGTGGCCTCCTCACACGCATCGAGCACGCTGAATCGGACGCTCCTCGTTACGATGAAGTGGTTGCCGAGGCACAGGTCGACTGAAGGGTTGTGTATGCTCGCTGGGAGCGGAGTCGGAACCACGAAGATGCGGTTCGGTGCAAACGGGTCGTCAGGAGGCCAGATTCGCCGCTGCAGTTCGTGAGCCGAAAGGACGCTCAACCCTGCTCCCCCGACTCGAGTTGGTGTTGTGCGGCCAAGACAAATGCGACCTCCATGGCCTTGACTGCAAGTCTGTTGACGAAGGCTCGGCGCTCGCAGCGACTCAGACTTGGAAAACACGAGTCCCATTCTGGGAAACCCTTGCGGTAGAAATCCCACGCAGCGTTCAGGATGGCCACGGGGTGGGCGGGGTCGAAGCGCTGCGCGCCCGGCACTAGCAACTCTGCAGGCGGGATGCCGCGTTGCAGGAGTCCGTGCATGCGATCCTGCGCAGATGTGTAGTCTTGTGGGGCGAACCATGCTGCCCCACAGCAATCTTGTGCCACCTGCCAGACCACGTCCTCCATCAGGGCCATGCACTCAGACGCGGCTTGGAATCGGTAGTCATCCGACGGGCGAGGTAGTCCCGACATCTGCTCGGCCTGCTGCCAAGAATCATCGCCATCAATCCGCACTGTGTCGGTCCAGCCAAGCGCTTCGAGTCCTCTCAGCATCAGGCCCAGCCGATAGGAAGTCGAAGGGTGCTCTACATCGTCGGCCCCATACGAGCCCATTGGAATCACCCAATAGATGAAGGTGTAGAAGTGAGCCGGTCCGAATAGCAGCAGTCCTATGCTATCGGCCAACGTCTCGTGTATCCAATTGGCCAAGACATGGTTGGCATAGTTGACTCGTGTGGCAATCTCGAAGTCAATTTGGACACCCGTACGCGCGTGCCGCTCGAGAATCTCTGCCATCCGCCTTTGCTCTTCCGGCGCCAATCTCGACCCGACGTCTTCCACCAAGCCTTTGCTGTCCACAACCAAGTGGCCGAACTCATGCGCAAGCGCACAACTGGATAGCATGTCGCGTTTCAGGGACATCGGGAAGCTGAATACCGCGAAGTGGCTGTCCAAGACCCCCAGATCGCCAGGAATCCCCGCTGCAAGCCGATTCAAGTCTCTCCCAACAGGCCAGTAAGTGTAGTTGAACTCTGTTGAGCCTTTCAACAAGAATGGCTTGGCGATTGACAACCTGTCACCCATTCGCCTTAGAAGTTGCATCATCGGCGCAGGCGCAGTAAGTTCATCGGCGTGTTCGAAGCACTCCACGTAGAAGTGAATGCTTCTGAGTGCTTCCGAGCAGAACACGAGGAGTTGGTCCCTAGCTAGACGTTCTTCCTCAGTAGTGGCGGAGAGCGCAATCTCTTGACTGACTTCGTCGCGAATACGGGCGCACATTCCGGCCAAGTAGCCAAGGAGGTTGTCGTAGTAGGCCGATGGCGACTGTCGAAGTGCCACTTGGGACAGGAGTAGAGCAAGGGACTCTGCCTGTTCCTCGACAATCCTGTCTATCCGAAGCATTTCACTCATTAGCGAATTCGGAAGGCTTCATGTAGTGCGTTTGCCCTTGGAGGCGAGCTGCTTCGTCCTCGCAGCGCACGGCCATGCGCTTGGAGAAGCCCACTAGACTATCACGTTGTCTGCTTGGTAGCTGCCTGCCTTCCTGAAGAAGGGATATGGAATCACTCATTGAACTCAGGTATGTGGCCATGCTATTCATGGACGACTTATTGCGTTCCGGCACCGCGTCACGGAACTCGTGAAGGTATCGGGCCCTCGTGAGGAAGCGCGGAGCACTTGTTGCTTCCGTATCTCCAACGCTGCCGTCTCTTGGCTGGCGACCTTGAAGAAACACGACCGTCTCTTGGAGTATCTCATGCCATTGGTCTAGAAGGGCTGCATCGAGGGATTGGGGGGCCCCATGTTCTACATTCCTCAGAAGTGCGAGGCGCAATCTGGATGCGAGCAATCCAAGAGACACTACCCCTGTGAACGCCCCCTGTTGGGCTGCCCTTGTCATGAATCACCTCCTTGTGTCGAAATCGGCCAAGTGCGGACGCCAGACAGTCCACCAACTTGGCCTCCTATCTGAGACGTGCGGTTGACTGTCTGATGGCGTCGAGGATGGCTCGCCAGCCTGCGACCGTGGTGGGCTGACGGCCTTCGTAGTGAATGTGTGCAAGCATAGAGAGATCGTCATTGCCAAGACCCTCCTCACGCGCCAAAGCTCGGAGGCAGCTGGAAGATTCCGTTGAGCCAAGAAACGTGTAGTCGCCCTTTGTCGAGAGAAGTGTCTCCACTTGACAGCCAAGCGAACTGGCGATTCTTGCGACAAACTCCGCTGAGGGACGAGACACCTTTCCGGTCTCAATCTGTGAAAGGTAGGGTTTGGATATTCCAGTATGCTTGGACAACTCCCCAAGGGTTAGATTCCGGTCGAGGCGAATCTCCCGTATGTGTTTGCCGAGCATCCCCGTTCTCCGTGCCAACCCTGTGTCTTGCGGACCCTAGTTGGATGGTAGACCTTGGTGTTTGATATGTCAAACGACTGACTGGAAGCATTGTCGCTTTTGAAGTGAACATGAGATGGATAGTACAATCGCCTGGCGCTGCTGACACGCGCCGCAAGGAGCACCATGAGCACATCAAACCTCGACGCCATATTCCACCCGGCAGCAATTGCGATTGCGGGAGTCTCGACCCGGGGGCGTGAGAACCAACTCGGTGGCAGGGGCTACCTGGATGCGATGATACGATGCGGCTTCAGGGGCAAGCTCTACCCTGTGAATCCCAAGGGTGGAGAGGTGCTCGGACTGACGATCTATCCACGTGTGACGGAGATCCCCGGGCCCGTGGACTACGTTGTCTCAGCGATTCCCGCTTCCGGCGCACTCCAGCTGATGGAGGACTGTGCTGCAAAGGGGGTGAAGGCGGTTCACTTCTTCACGTCCGGATTCTCCGAGCTCGGCAAGGAGGACGGCATACAACTCGAACGCGAGGTCCTATCCATAGCGCGAGAGCATGGCATACGTGTGGTGGGCCCCAACTGCATGGGGGTGTACTGTCCCGGGTCGGGAGTCTCGTTCCTGTCGGACCTGTGCAAGGAGAAGGGGCCGGTAGGCATGTTCTGTCAGAGCGGCGGCAATGCCATCTACGTAGCTCGAGAGGCCGCTCGCAGAGGGGTCCGTTTCAGCAAGGTCGTGTCCTACGGGAATGCAAGCGATGTCAACGAGACCGATCTCATGGAGTACATGGCGGATGACCCGGAGACCGGCATCATCATGGCGTACATCGAGGGCGTGAAGGACGGCGCTGGTTTCAAGCGTGCGCTCAAGCGCGCGGCGAGTCGCAAGCCGGTCATCGTCCTCAAGGTCGGTGTTACCGAGTCAGGCGCCCGTGCCGCCGCGTCTCATACCGGCTCTCTCGCTGGAGCAGACAGGGTCTGGGACGGGCTGCTCGATCAGGTGAACGCGGTCCGCGTGGACACAATAGAGGAGTGGATCGACATGGCGGTCACCTTCTCATTCTTTGCCGAGCCCGTGGGCAGGAGAGTGGCGCTGCTCGGGCTTGGCGGCGGAGCGACGGTGCTGGCAGGGGATGAGGCCTCGAAGGAGGGGCTCGTCATCCCCCGCTTTTCGGACGAGCTGCTGCAAAGCACCGCAGGCCTCCTGGGCTCCGAGGCGGGGACCATCATCAACAACCCGATGGACCTCTCGGCCGAGGCGTGGACCGTCGGCTACTACCCCGTGCTCAAGGCGTTCAGCGAGTACGACGAAATAGACTTCACGATAGTACATCTCTCCGTGGGTCTCATCGCTCGGCCACCGGAGGTACACACCGAGATCTGGAACAAGCTTGTCGACGATGTTGTGCGGGCGCATACCGATTTCGGCAAGCCGGTAATCGTGGTCATACAGATGATGACCTTCCTGCAGCACTAC
>JAUVYD010000022.1 GCA_030603265.1 Dehalococcoidia bacterium | reverse complement strand
GCCGAGGACGCGCATCCCGTTATGCCTGCCCCATTTTCTCCAGAGCGGAGTCCGGGAAGTCAGCGTTCGAGTACACACGCTGTACGTCGTCAAGTTGCTCAATCTGGTCAATGAAGTGGAGTATCTGCAGCGCCTTCGACTCTTCTAACATGACCGGCATCTTGGGAATCAAGGAGACCTCCGCCGACACCACGCGGAAGTCCTGCTCAAGCACCTTCCTGACTTCCTCCATCTTGGATGGGTCGGTATACACTTCAACATAGCCGCCATCGGTCTTCACATCGTCCGCACCGGCATCGATGGCCTGCAGCGCCACCTCGTCCGCGTTTCCCTCGTCCGTCTCGATTGAAATGAGGCCAAACGTATCAAACATCCACGCGACGCAGCCGGTCTCGCCAAGGCTGCCCCCGTGTCGCACCAGTCTGCTTCTGACCTCCTGAACCGTGCGGTTCCGGTTGTCACTCAACGCCTCCACCAGCACAGCAACCCCGTTGGGCCCGTAGCCCTCAAGTTTGAACTCGACGAGGCTCGCCGCGTCGCCGCCACCCGTAGCCCGCTTGATGGCGCGGTCAACGTTCTCTAAAGGCATGTTGTTGTCCTTCGCCTTCTGAATTGCGAGGCGGAGCTGGTAGTTGGCATCCAGGCTGGGTCCTCCCTGCCGAACGGCTACCATAATCTCGCGCGCTATCTTCGTGAACACCTGCCCGCGGCGAGCATCCGCAACACCTTTCTGTCGCTTTATCGTCGACCACTTAGAATGTCCTGACATGCTCTTCCCTCATATCGAGATTCTAGCACCGCACAGTGGTGCCGTGGAACTACCTAGCAGTCTCCAGGGACCTGACTGCCAAGTGAGAATCCTAGCTTAGCGGCGCGTAGATTGCGATCGCGAAAGCGGTCCGGCGAACGCTCCGAAATCACCTTGACAAGCGAGTCCTTGCCGACAGGGCCGCTGGCCTCGACAACAGCGGCAAGCATCACGATGTTCGCACCGAGCCTGGAGCCCAGGACCTCCTCGGTCGACTGCGTTGCGGAGATGCCGATGTGCCGCTGGGTTGCCGTAACCGCAGGCGATACAAGAAGTGTGTCGTAGAAGACAACGCCGGATGATTCGGCCGTCCACCCGAGATATCTGTCATACGCTGATTGCGAGAGGGCGACAAGGAGGTCTGCGGTGGTCACGAACGGGAACGCGACAGGTAAGGCTGATATGACGACTTCCGCCCTGCATTCGCCCCCGCGCGCGGCTGCACCGTATGAGCTGGTGCCGGAAACATGCCGACCCTCGGCGAATGCGGCGGAGCCAAGCAGCCCGCCAGCCGTGACGATTCCCTGACCACCCACCCCACACAACAGGATTTGCTTGCTTTCAGTCATTCTCAAACTCGCCGGTAAGCAATAGCCCCACCGTGTCACGCGCTTCCCGGGAGGACGCCAGCTCGCGCGGCAACGTCATGGCCTCCGTATACCGGTAGGCTTCTTTGATGCTGTCCATACGATTCTGCCTCCCGAACTGGGTCGGGCACGGCGACAGCGCCTCCACGAACGTGAATCCGGGCATCTGTATCGCCCGCTTGATGGCCGCCACCAGCGCATCCCCCTGAGTTACCAGATACCGGGCTGCGTACTTGCCGCCTGCGCCTCGCACAAGCGCACAAAGGTCAAACGGACGAGTGGTATTGCCCCGCGGCGTCGTATGTGTGGTGGCGCCCAGCGGTGTCGTCGAGCAGACCTGGCCACCGGTCATACCGTAGTTCATGTTGTTGGCGCATATGACCGTTATGTCCTCATCCCGGCGGGCGGCATGGATGAGATGGTTTCCACCGATGTCGACGAGGTCACCATCGCCGCTCACCACAACCGTCGTAAGCTTCGGATTGGCCCGCTTCGCCCCGATAGCAAATGGCACAGCCCTGCCATGCAGGCAGTGGAGCGTATCGGAATTGAAGCACGGACTGGGGATCCATCCCCCGCATCCGATGCCGGATACGAAGAGCATCTGGTCGAAGTCAAGTCCCAACTCATCCACCGCCACAAGAATGTGCTTCAAGAGAAGACGGTGACCGCAGCCAGGGCAGAACGGCAGCGTGACACCGGGGCGCAGGTATTTCCGCCAGCCTGCGCTCATGAGCAAGCGTTCCTTATCGACTCAGTAATGGCTGAAGGATAGATTACCGTTCCGTCCATCTGGTTGTAGGCAACTACTCTGCATCGAGTACTGGCTGAGACCACGTGAACGAGTTGCCCCAGATTCATCTCGGGCACGACTATCGTCTTCACCCTCTCCCCAATTCTCGCGACATCCTCGGCGGGAAACGGCCAGAGTGTCTTCAATCTCAGTAGCCCAACCTTCTGGCCCTCTTGCCGTAGCTGCTCCACAGCCGCCAGTGCACTCCGTGCGGTGAAGCCGTAGGCGACCACTGCCAGCTCCGCGTCGTCCAGATAGTATTCCTCCACTTCGGCAATGTCGGACACGTGCATCATTACCTTGTTGAAAAGACGACTGGTGAGTATCCTCTCGGTGGCCGGGTCAGCAGTGCGCCGGAATCCCCAGGAATTGTGGGTTGAAGCGGTAACCAGCAGTTTCTCCCCTTCGCCAAAGCTGGGCATAGGCGGCACGCCGTCCGGCGATTCAGTCCCGAACGGCGGCTGCCCCGGGTTCTTGTCGCGCTCGAATAGCTGTACCTCCGAAGGTATCTCAAGGGGCTCGTTCAGATGCGTGGTCGCCGCCTCGGCCATGAAGAGCACCGGCAGCCTGTATTGCTCGGCAAGATTGAAAGCCCTGATAGTGCCATCGTACAGCTCTTGAACCGACCACGGCGCGAGCGCGATGGTCGGGATGCCGCCATGGGTGCCCCAGCGCGCCTGCATCACGTCGCCTGCCCCGACCGTCACCTGGCCTGTGCTTGGACCGGCGCGCTGCCCATCCACGACCACCAGCGGAGCCTCCGTCATTATGGCGTGCCCGATGCCCTCCTGCATCAGGCTGAAGCCCGGCCCTGAGGTAACAGTCATTGCCTTGACTCCAGCCCAGGACGCACCGATGCACGAACAGACAGAGGCAATCTCATCCTCCATCTGCATGAAGGCGGCTCCCTCCTCGGGGAAGCGAACCGCTATACGCTCGAGCACTTCTGTTGTGGGTGTGATGGGGTAGCCGGCGAAGAAGCCGCATCGAGCGGCAACTGCGCCCTCCACGATGGCATCGGCCCCGGACAGATAGATGCGGCCGGGGGGCAGAGTACTCGAAACCGTGCGCCAAGCCATGAAGGTTCTCCCAAGTCGGCGTGACCACCCGAGCAGCTGCCTTCCAATGCGGCCCGCCGTGAATGCCCCATTATAGACCATGCGACTGCGCTGCGCTGAGGAGAGAGACCACGCGCCACGTGCATCCCCTGTCGCAGGCTGCGCCGCATCGGTTACAATGTCGCAGAGCAGGAGCTGCAGTACATGTTCACGATTGACGATGGGCAGATCACTTCGCCCGGCGGATTCACAGCCGGAACCGCTGCTGCGGGCATCAAGTACCCCGGCAAGTGCGACCTCGGCCTCCTTGCGTCTGCGGTGCCGGCCGTAGCTGCGGGGGTGTTCACCAGGAACGCCATCCGGTCAGCGCCGGTTCAGGTATCGGAGCGCCGCGTGGCGCGGAGAAACGCCGGCGCTGTCGTAGTCAATTCCGGATGCGCCAATGCCTGCACAGGCGAACGCGGACTCCGGGACGCAGAGTCAATGGCCGCCATGGCCGCTGCAAGACTGGGGCTTAACGATGACGACGTCCTCGTTGCGAGCACAGGCGTGATTGGGACATTCATACCTCTGGACCGCGTCGAGGCCGGCCTCGGCAGAATCGCACTCCACGAAGCAAACGGCCATTCCTTTGCCCGCGCCATCATGACAACCGACACGAGGCCCAAAGAGATTGCCGTCGCGGTTGATACCCCACACGGGCGGGTGGTCATCGGCGCTGCAGCCAAGGGCTCGGGGATGATTCACCCGAACATGGGAACCATGCTCTGCTTCGTCACCACTGACGCCTGCGTTGACCCCGTGTTTCTACAGGCAGCTCTTGCCCGCAGCGTCGACAAAACCCTGAACATGGTATCCGTTGACGGAGACACGAGCCCCAGCGACACGGTATTCGTACTTGCCAACGGTGTGGCCGGAAACGAGCTGATAGATGAGAAGACCGGACACTCGTTCGAGGAGGCACTTGCGTTCGTCTGTGAGCACATGGCGAAAGCCATCGCCGCGGATGGCGAGGGTGCCAGCAAACTCATCGAAGTGGTTGTTGCCGGAGCCCGGAGCATCGCTGACGCACGGATGGCGGCCCGGACAGTGGCAAGCTCACCACTCGTGAAGGCCGCGATTCACGGAGCGGACCCCAACTGGGGCAGGATAGTCTGCGCCGTGGGACGGAGCGAAGCGGCAATCGACCCTCGTCGAGTAAGCCTGTCCCTCAATGGTGTCCCGGTGATGTCCCGTGGCATGCCTTTGCCATTCAGTGAGACCGACCTGCGAGAGTCGATGAAATCCACCACGGTCGAGGTGCTGGTCGAGCTTCATCTCGGGTCTGCGGCCGCGACTGCGTGGGGCTGCGACCTCTCTGCGGAGTATGTTAGCATTAACGCTTCCTACACCACGTAGCTCGGAACGCTGTTGAGTGGACACATAGTAGTCGTCAAGATCGGCGGGAGCACTCTCGGGCAAAGCGATACTTCCCTGGCAGACCTTGTCTCGCTGCAGAAGCGCTCGGAGAGGGTGATTGTCGTTCACGGTGGTGGCGGCGAGGTCAGCCAGTGGTCCTCGCGTCTCGGCCTGGAGTCCCGCTTCGTAGATGGCCTCAGGGTCACGGGCGAAGATGAACTGGGCGTGGTTGTTGCGGTTCTGGCAGGGCTGCTAAACAAGCGCCTGGTACTGCAACTGAACGCGTTGGGCGGTAGGGCTGTGGGCATCGCAGGGGTGGATGCCGGCCTCATTGCCGCGGAGGTTCGCCAGCCGGAGCTTGGCTACGTGGGCGAGGTAACGCATGTCGACATGCACCTCCTTTCCACACTCCTGGACGCGGGATTCCTGCCGGTGGTCGCCCCCGTGTGCCACGGAGTGCACGAGGGCAAGCAAGCCTTTCTCAACGTCAACGCAGACGACGTAGCTGCGGAGCTTGCTATCGCCGCCGGAGCCTCCCGGCTCGTGTTTCTCACCGACGTTCCCGGCATCCTTGACGGGCGCCAACAGGTCTTCTCGCAGCTAACCGTTTCCGCTGTGCACCAACTCATGGCTGACGGCATCGTACAAGGCGGCATGCTGCCGAAGGCGCGGGCGTGTATCACGGCGTCGCGGTCAGTTGCCGAGGCGCGTATCATAGATGGAACCGCGGAGCACGCTTTGCTGCGCGAATTCGACCACCGTATTGGGGGAACATCCATTGTCAGAGATGAACTGGCCTGAGATTGAAGAGCGCCTGTACCTGCGCACCTTCCGCAGGGTGCCGGTAACTCTTGTCCGTGGAGAGGGCGTACGAGTGTGGGACGACCACGGCAAGGAGTACATCGACTGCGTGGGCGGATGGGCAGTGAACACCCTTGGCCACTGCCACCCGGTGCTCGTCGAAGCCATCGAGCGGCAGGCCAGAACGCTTATCCATACGTCCAACCAGTTCTACACCGTGCCCCAGCTGGAGCTCGCCCGTGTGCTCATTGAGAACAGCTGCCTCGACAGGGTCTTCTTCGCCAATAGCGGTGTTGAGGCCACGGAGGGCGCGGTCAAGCTGGCGAGGCGCTACGGGAAGTTGCATCTCGGTGGCGCATATGAGGTCATCACGGTGGGACACTCCTTCCACGGCCGCACTATCGCCATGACAGCCGCCACCGCGCAATCGAAATATCAGGAGCTATACGCTCCCCTGCCAGTCGGTTTCACGAACGTGGAATGGAATGACGTCGAGGCCATCAAGGCCGGGACGACATCATTGACCTGTGCAGTCATGCTTGAGCCCATTCAGGGCGAGGCCGGCGTTCGAATTCCGGATGAGGACTACCTCCGCAAGGTCCGGGACTGGTGTGATGAGAAAGGGATTCTCTTCATACTTGACGAGATTCAGACAGGGGTTGCCAGAACGGGGACGCTGTTTGCCTACGAGCAGTTCGGGGTGAAGCCTGACATTATGACACTCGCGAAGGGGCTGGGCTCCGGTGTGCCTATCGGTGCAATCCTTGCCACGGAGAAAGCGTCGGCGTTCCAGCCCGGCGACCACGGCGGCACCTTCGGCGGCAACCCCCTCGCCTGCGCCGCAGGCCACGCGGTCATGACCTACGTCGTGCAGCACGATCTCGCCTCCAGTGTGAAACGGGCCGGCGAGCACTTCATGCAACAGCTTGACGGAATCATCGCAGACTTCGACGTGGCGGTGGAAGCAAGAGGACGTGGGCTGCTGATAGCCCTTGACTTCAAAGAGGACATAGCTGATGAGCTCACGCTACGCTGTCTGAATGGAGGACTCCTCGTCAACAGGGTGCGCCCCAACACACTGCGATTCATGCCACCCCTGATTATCAGCAACGGGGAGATCGACGAAGCAATACGTATACTGAGGACCGTTCTGTCCTCACTCTGAAGGAGGCCCAATGGCTGACAAGGCGGTACTTGCGTATTCCGGGGGACTGGACACATCGGTCGCGGTGAAGTGGATTCGCGAACGATACGGTCTGGATGTAGTCACATTCACCGTGGATATCGGCAACGTCCCCGACATGGAGGCGATACGTCAGAAGGCGCTCAATTCCGGCGCTGTCGACGCAGTGGTTGCCGACGCAAGGGAAGAGTTCATTACGGATTTCGTGTTCCCGTCTCTGAAAGCAGATGCTGTATATGAAGGCGAGTACTCGCTGGCTACGGCCATCGGACGGCCGCTGATTGCCAAGCTGCTGGTGCAGGTTGCACGCGAGAAGGGCGCCGTTGCGGTGGCGCATGGCTGCACAGGAAAAGGCAATGACCAGGTCCGGCTCGACGTGGGTGTTGGAACGCTGGCCCCTGAGCTGCGCATCATCGCCCCGGCTCGCGAGTGGGGTCTGACCCGCGAAGAACTCATCAACTATGCGAACGAGAACTCCATTCCTGTGCCTGTTACGAAGAAGAGCCCGTACTCCATCGACGAGAACCTCTGGGGCCGGAGTATTGAGACAGGCGTCCTCGAGGATCCGTGGAACGAGCCGCCTGCTGATGTCTACCTCTGGACGAAGGACCCTTCCGAGGCGCCGGACACCCCGGCGTACGTGGAGGTTGAGTTCGAGGGCGGAGTCCCGGTAGCTCTTGATGGCGCACGCCTGAGCGGCGTGAAGCTCGTTGAGACCCTGCACGCCGTCGCCGGAGAACACGGCGTGGGCAGAGTCGACCACGTGGAGAACAGGCTGGTCGGCATCAAGTCGCGCGAGATATACGAGGCGCCTGCAGCAACCGTGTTGCTGAAGGCCCACGCGGCGCTGCAACACCTCGTGATGACGAAAGATCAGCTCCGGTTCAAGGCTCACGTCGCGGGGACCTACTCGGACATCATCTACAACGGACTGTGGTTCGGCGGACTTCGCCGGAACCTTGCAGCGTTTGTGGACAGCACACAGGAATTCGTCACCGGCACGGTGCGCATGAAGCTGTTCAAGGGCAATTGCATTGTCGTCGGCCGCAAGTCACCGTTCTCACTCTACGACTTCGGACTTGCAACCTACGACAAAGGTGATACCTTTAACCAGTCCGACTCGCCGGGATTCATCCGCCTGTGGGGATTGCCCAACCGCATCCAGGCGCGTGCGCAGGCTGACGCGGGTAAGTAGCAATGCTCGAATCGAAGAGTCGCAGGGTCCAGGATTACGTCGGCTCGTTGGAGTTCGACCGGCGACTGTATCGCCAGGACATCGCAGGAAGCGTGGCGCATGCGCGCATGCTCGGACGCCAGGGAATCATCCCCACCACCGACGCGGCGGAGCTCGTGCGGGGGCTGCAGGTCGTGCAGGGCGAGATTGAAGGCGGGCAGTTTGTCTTCAAGCCGGCGGATGAGGACATACACATGGCCATCGAGGCGCGGCTCTTTGAAGTTGTGGGAGAGGTCGCAGGAAAGCTGCATACCGGACGGTCACGTAACGACCAGGTCGCCCTGGACGTGCGCATGTATGTCCGCGACGAGATAGTAGAAATCGCGGGTGGTCTCCAGGAAATCCGTCAGGCGTTGCTGGACCTTGCCGGGCGGAACAGCGACGTGGTCATGGCCGGCTACACACATTTGCAGCAGGCGCAACCTGTCATGTTCGCCCACCACCTGCTGGCGTACTTCGAGATGTTCTCCCGCGATGACGCGAGGCTCAGCGACTGCATGAAACGTGTCAACGTCCTCCCCCTGGGAAGCGGTGCTCTCGCCGGCGTTCCCTACCCCATAGACAGGGAGTACGTGGCGCGTGAACTCGGGTTCGCTCATATCAGTGAGAACAGCATGGACGCCGTCTCCGACCGGGACTTCATCGCTGAGTTCAACGCGTGCGGCGCAATCACCATGATGCACGTGTCGCGGTTGGCCGAGGAGCTGGTGCTCTGGTCGAGCTCCGAGTTTGGATTCATCACAATCGGCGAGGGCTTCACCACCGGATCGAGCATCATGCCGCAGAAACGGAACCCTGACCTTGCGGAGCTCGCCAGGGGCAAGACTGGCCGCGTCTATGGCAACCTCATCGCCATACTGACAACCCTCAAGGCCCTGCCACTGTCCTACAACAGGGACCTGCAGGAAGACAAGGTACACCTGTTCGATACCGTGGACAGCCTCAAGCAGACCCTGGCGGTCTGCAGTGACATAGTGCGGTCAATCGAAGTGCACGGCGACCGCATGCGGGCTGCCATTCAGGACTATGTTCTCGCAACTGACGTTGCGGACTACCTTGTGAAGAGAGGACTGCCCTTTCGGGCAGCGCATGGGATTGCCGCAGTGCTGACCCACCACGCCGCCGCTCAAGGCAAGGCTCTTGGACAGCTGTCTCTCGACGAATACAGGGAGTTCTCGCCGCTGTTTGAGAAGGATGTGCTGAAGTTGTCCCTGGAGACATCGGTCATGTCACGCGACGTCCCGGGCGGCACAGCACCACCCCGGGTGAAGGAGGCGCTTAGAACAGCACACGCGCGCCTCGAGGAATCGCGGGCGCGGAGCACCGCAACGGACTGAATCGAGTCGGCCGGGACTGCCCTCAAGTCCTCGAATGACACCGACTACGCGCGAACGCGTGTCTTGTACAGAGTCCTGAGGCAGCGAGTACAAATCTTGACCGAATAGGAGGTTCCATCCACAACCATGGTCGTTCGATGGACATTCGGAAGCCAGCGTCTCCTCGTGTGCCTCTTGGAGTGACTGACCTTGTTGCCGTACATGGGACGCTTCCCACAGATTTCGCACTTCATGAACTGCCCCTGCTTTACCTTTGCGTTGACACGGGATAAAATGCCATAGTACCACGAACGCCGCCACGCGGCAAGAAATCCCTCATGAACAATACGAGAGTAGAGTCGGTCGACGGCAAGACCTTCAGAAAGATGTTCTCGGCGGGCACACGCTGGCTCGAACGAGCGGCGCCCGACATAAATGCCATCAACGTGTTCCCTGTGCCGGACGGAGACACGGGGACCAACATGCTCTTGACGATGCGGTCGGCCGTTGAGGAAGGAGCCACCGCGAACGGCCACGGCGTTGGGGCTGTTGCTCGCTCCATGGCGTACGGGGCCCTGATGGGAGCGCGGGGCAACTCCGGAGTCATTCTCTCTCAGGTATGGCGTGGTTTCGCCGACGCACTCGAAGGCAACGACACTATCAGCGGCGCCGAACTGGCAGAGGCTCTCGCAAGAGCCTCTGCGACTGCTTACGCGGGGCTTGTACATCCGGTTGAAGGCACAATACTGACGGTGCTCCGCGACGCCGCCGAGGCGGCACGTATCGCGGCGGATGTCGAGGAGACGGCATTTGTGTCGGTCCTTGAGTCGGTTGTGGAGACGGCCCGCAAGTCGGTAGCAGCCACTCCCGAGCTCCTCCCGGTACTGAAAGAGGCCGGCGTCGTCGATGCAGGGGCACAGGGACTGTACGTACTGCTCGACGGGGCTCTGTCATCGCTCAATGGCAGGGCCAAGCAACAGAAAGCCTCTCACCCGGTGCTCGTCGTCGCGGAGGTGGAAGCTGTTCAGAAATCCACCAGCGCAACGACACAGGTGGAAGTCCCATATGGTTTCTGCACCAACTTCATCATCGAAGGAAAGGACATCGACACCGACAAGATGTCGAAGAGACTGGCAAAGATGGGGCAGTCGCTCGTCATCGCCACAGACAGTTCGACCGAGAGTTCGGTCGTGCGTGTTCACATCCACTCGTTCAATCCCGGGGATGTCCTGAATTACGCAGCCAAGTTGGGCACTCTGCATCAGATAGAGGTGCACAACATGGATGACCAGTACGAGGAATACATCAAGCTTCAGCGGTCCCGCCTGCCGCAGGTTGACACGGCCATAGTGACCATAGCATCCGGCGACGGCCTTTTCGACATATTCAACAGCCTCGGGGCAACGATTGTCGTACCCGGCGGGCAGACGATGAACCCGAGTGTTCGACAGATACTGCAGGCGGTGGACATGGCCCCTTCGGACAACGTTGTCCTCCTGCCGAACAACAAGAACATCGTGCTGACGGCATCGCAAGTTCAGGGTGTCAGTTCGAAACATGTGAGCGTTGTCCCCAGCAGGACAATACCGCAGGGCGTTGCCGCGCTCCTGGCATTCAACTACGATCTCGCCGTCGACAAGAACACACTGGCCATGACCGAAGCGCTCCAATCGGTGACAACGGTGGAGATCACTCGCGCCATGCGCAGAACTCAGATGAACGGTGTCAAGGTGCACAAAGGGCAGTTAATCGCAATCAGAAACGACAAGGAACTCATTGCTGCCGGCGAAGTCCTCGACGAGGTCGTGCTGGAGGC
>JAUVYD010000081.1 GCA_030603265.1 Dehalococcoidia bacterium | reverse complement strand
GGACGGCATCGTTGTTCCACCACCCGACCGGAAGATGGGAATGCACGGCTGCCTGACCTCCGACATCGTTTTCGAAGGGGTGCATGTCCCTGCGGCAAATCTCATCTGGCAGGTCGGCAAGGGCCTGCGCATAGCGCTTGGCACGCTCACCAGGGGCCGCATCGCCGTCGGGGCATCCGGCGTCGGCATGGCGCAGTCTGCTTTCGACGAGAGCGTCAGCCACATGAAAGCACGGCAGATGTATGGCAAGACGCTGGCGGAGATGCAGTACTGGCAGTTCAAGCTGGCCGAACGCGCCACGCAGATATGCATGGCGAGAGACATGTGCTACAAGGCGGCGCTCCGCCACGATGCCGGCGAGGAGTTTCCCGAGCCAGAGACGGCCATGGCGAAATACTACGGGACGCAGGTGGGAGCTGACATGGCGCGCGACGCAGTCCAGATATTCGGAGGGTACGGCTTCATGTCGCGACTGGGCGCCGACGACACGAACTACAGGGTCGAGCGCATCTACCGCGAATCGAAAGGCCCGGAGATATACGAGGGCGCCAACGAGATTCAGAAGTGGATGATTGCCCGCCGGATATTCGGGCGCTAGGAAGGGTCAGTCCCCGGCAATCCCCGGGTCTGAGTCACTGTCCCGACTCTGCTCCTGCGGCAAGCTGTCAAGGTAGCTCTGGAGGATAACGGCAGCGGCGTGAGCGTCGAGCCGGCGCGGTTTGCGCCTCTGTCCCCTTTTCCGTGGCGACTCGTCCGGCAGCAATCGCCCGGCGCCCCACGTCGAAAGTCGTTCGTCCCACAGCACGATGGCGACATCTTTCTGCGCGCGACCCGATCCGGCCTCGACTTCCTCAGTGACGCCGGTTTCAACCTGCCCGGAGATGCTGTCGGGCAGCGAAAGGCTCGTCCCCAGATAGCTTGCGACACGCCGCGCGACGCCGAGGGCGAACCATGTCTGCTGTGATGGGTTCCCGCTGAGGGACAGCGGCAGGCCGATAACGAGTCCCTGTGCCGAGTGCTCGTCCAGAAGTCGGGCTACTTCCTCGGGCGTCGGGCCCTCCACACCATGCTCCAGTATCAAAAGGGGCACCGCGAAGGTGCCTTCGGGGCTGCTGAGTGCGACCCCGGTCCGTTTCTCTCCCAGGTCCAGGCTGAGCCAGCGCATACTATCCGTTGGCGCGTGCGTTCAGTTGCTCCTCGATAGCACGCCGGGCCTCCACAAGTGCGTCGTCCACCTTTGAGGCGTCCTTTCCACCCGCCTGCGCCATGGTAGGTTTCCCGCCTCCACCACCACCTGTTATGCGCGCGGCGCGCTTTGCTATCTCCCCCGCGTGCAGACCTCTGGACGTGAGCGCCGGCGAGACCATGACCAGAAAGCTCGGGCGATTTTGCTCCACCGAGGCGAGGACGATGACGGAATCTCCCACGAGTTTCCGCAGCGAATCGCCCATCTCTCTGAGCACGGGGACGGAGAGGCCATTCACGCGTGCGGCCACCACAGGAACACCCATCACCTGTGTCGCCTCCCGTGCAAGCGACTCGACGCTGGCCGAGGACAGCCGGCGTTCGAGTGCAGTGGCCCGCCGTCGCGCCGCCTCCAGTTCGCTCAACACGTCAGCCACTCGCTGCGAGACGTCATCACGCGTGGCTCCGAGTTGCCCGGAGATGGAATCCAGCGTGCGCGTGCGCAACGCGACCAGTGCCTCCGCTGAGCGACCGGTGACGCCCTCTATCCTTCGCAGTCCGGTGCCCACACTGCCTTCGCTGACTATGAGGAACAATCCTATCTGTCCCGTGGCTGTGACGTGCGTGCCACCACAAAGCTCGGTGCTCACGGCAGCTTCCCCTATCCTCACAACACGGACGTTGTCTCCGTATTTCTCGTCGAACAGCGCAATCGCACCGTCCTGTACTGCCTGGTCGTACGAAGTCGTGTAGCTCGCAACAGGCAGGTTGGCCCGTATCTTCTCGTTGACCCATTGCTCGACTTCCCGAACCAGCTCTTCCTCAACCCCCCCCATCCATGAGAAGTCGAAGCGGAAGCGGTCAGGCTCGACGAGCGACCCTCTCTGGGACACCTGTGCGCCGAGGACCGCCCGCAGTCCCGCCTGAAGCAGATGGGTCGCCGTATGGTTGCGCGCCACATCAGTCCTGCGCCCCTCCTCCACTTGAGCGACCACACTATCTCCAGCAGCTATCTGCCCGAGCATGACGCGTCCACTGTGTACTATGACGCCCCCTGCAGTGCGGCTGCTTCCTCGTACCTCGACCTCTCCATCGGAGCTCGACAATCGGCCCCAATCTCCCACCTGTCCACCCATCTCGCCGTAGAAGGGCGAGCTCGCGAGTATTATGTCGACTTCTGCGCCCTCACCTGCCATCTCCACTCGCGCGCCGTCCTGTTGGAGCGCAACGACCGTGCTCTTAGTTGACAGCGTGTCGTAGCCTTCAAACGCGGTCGCTTCCACGCCGGAGAAAGCCGAGGACAGGTCCGTCCCGCTATGGAAGGCATGTGACGCGCGTGCTACTTCGCGCTGTCTCTCCAGGGCGGCCTCGAAGCCCTCCACATCGATTCCCAGACCGCGTTCCTTCGCAACCTCGGCCGTGAGTTCGCGCGGGAACCCGTAGGTGTCGTAGAGCCGAAAGACATCCTCGCCTGCCAGACAATCCTTCCCCGCAGCGACAGCGCTCTCGACAAGGTCGTCGACAATGCCGACACCTGTCTCGAGGGTGGACATGAAGCGCTTCTCCTCCGCCACCACCACATCGAGAATGAGCTGCCTGTTTTTCGGGAGTTCCGGATAGGGTTGCTCCATCTCGCGGATGACTTCCTCGACAACTTCCGACAGGAAGGGACGGGCCAATCCGACGCGTCGTCCAAAGAGCGAAGCGCGCCTCAGGATGCGCCGAAGCACATATCCCCGGCCCTCGTTTGTCGGCAGCACTCCATCCGCCACCAGGAACGACGTGCCCCTTGCGTGCTCAACGACGATGCGCAGTGCCCTGTCCGTCTCTGCGGAATCGCCATAGCGGACGCCGGCCGTTGTCGCTACCAGATTGATGAGCCCCGAGAAGAGATCCGTCTCGTAGACCGTCGTTTTCCCCTGCACGACCGCGGCGGTGCGTTCCAGCCCCATACCCGTGTCGATGTTGGGACGCGGTAGCAGGATGCGCGAGCCATCCGGTTTCTGGTCATACTGCGTGAAGACGAGGTTCCAGATCTCCACGAAGCGTCCGCACTCACAGTTGGGCCCGCAGGTAGGCTTGCCGCAGCCCATCTCCACGCCCAGGTCGTAGTGCAGCTCACTGCACGGTCCACAGGGCCCGGAGTTACCCGCAGGGCCCCAGAAGTTGTCCTTGTCTCCGAAGCGGAGAATGCGTGCAGCGGGAACACCGACAGCTTCCCAGAGGCCAAACGCCTCATCGTCATCGAGATAGACGCTCGCCCAGAGACGGTCGCTGGCAAGCCCCAGGGACTCGGTTACGAACTCCCATGCCCACTCAATGGCCTCTGCCTTGAAGTAGTCGCCGATGCTGAAATTCCCAAGCATCTCAAAGAACGTCAGGTGTGAGCTGTCGCCTACTGAATCGACATCGGTCGTGCGAAAGCTCTTCTGGCAGGACACAAGGCGGACATTCGGTGGTTTCTGCAGCCCCAGGAAGTATGGTTTGAACTGGACCATGCCTGCCGTGGTGAACAGCAATGTGGGGTCCCCGTGCGGCACCAGTGAGGCGCTGGCAATCACGGTGTGCCCGCGCTCGGTGAAGAAATCAAGGAATAGCTGTCGGAGTTCGCTGCCTGTCATGCCTGTGACCCCTGTCTGAACTGTACGTCCGAAAATCTTAGCACACCGACGTGCGGCGACGAGTACGGCAGGGTCCGACGGGACTGCCGACTGCTACCTGGGAACGGTCTCCGGCAACAGGTCGCTGATGAGGAGGTCCAGGGCAACGCGGTCCTCCGACGCGCTTGTCTTGACCGCCCTGTCGGCTGCCACCAGGCGCGCGAGAGCGTGTCGGACCTGAGCATCGGTGTAGCGGCCGGCCTGCTCGTAGACTCTCCTCAAGGCGAAGTCGTGAAGCCGGGCAAGCTCTCCGGTGGGCTGCTGCCTCACCCCACGCGCTCCCCTGCCCTCGAGTGCCTGTGCAATAAGCCTCAGTTGCCGGTCAACCATGGTGAACAGATAGCCTGCGGGGAGTCCGTCTTTGTACATCGTATCCAGGCACCTGCGCGCCCTTTGCTCGTTGCCTTCCACGATGGCATCAACCAGCGCGAATATCGTCGTCGTCTGAGTTCCCACAGCCGCCGCGTCAACCATCTCTGCACTGACAGGCCTCCCGTCCGCATAGAGGAGCAGCTTCTCAATCTCCGCACTGAGTTGCCACAGGTCGCCGCCTGAGAGGACGGAGAGGCTGCGGACAGCCTCGGGCTGGAATTGGCCTCCGGCTTCAGCGACGCGGCTCTGTATCCAGCTCTGCAGCTGTCCTGCGTTGAGCGTCCTGCATTCACTCACTTGGGTGACGGGCTGGAGCGCCTTGAGGAGCGGATTCGGCCCCTTCAATTCGCCGTCCAGCAGCACAAGCACGCTTGTCTCCGGCAGCGCCGCTGCCTGCGAGGGGAATGACTCCCATTCGCCGAGTACAGATGCGTCCTTCTTGCGACCCTTTCGAGGGCGTGGGCCGCCCGACTTCGGAGGCTCGAACTTCGAGAGAAGCCCTTCCAGAACAACACGGCTTGTGCCCCCGAAGAGCGATGCCTGCTCGCATGCGTTGAGGACCTCTTGCGGCCTGGCTGTCCTGGCGTCGAGCCACAGAGGGCTGTCCTGCTCCACGTCGCCTGCATGCTGCGCCATGATGCTGTCGAGCAGCTTCCGTGCCGAGTACGAGTCGGGACCGTAGACCACGTGAAGCATCGCCAGATTTTAGCATGGTGTGGTGTGCGGAGGACGGTGTCCCGGCACCTGAGCGGTGCTACAATAGTGGGCGTTTTCACATGAAGGTTGCGATTGTAGGTCTACGACACTGTGGCAAGACCACACTCTTCAACGCCGTCACCGGTGGTGTGGCCGAAGTCGGGTCGTACTCCTCGGCATTGAAGCCCAATATCGGCGTGCGCAAGGTCACTGACCCGCGACTGGATGAGCTTGCCCGTCTGACGAAGTCTGCGCGAATCGTCCCCGCCGAGGTCAACATCACCGATGTCGCGTACATGCCGAAGGAGACTCAGGATGGCGGCGGAATCCCCGGCGAGGTGTTGGGATATCTGACCACCGCGGAAGCCCTGCTTCAGGTTGTGCGCTTCTTCGAAGACCCGTCGGTGCCGCACCCTCTCGGCTCTGTCGACCCGGAGCGAGATGTGTCATCGTTCGACATGGAGCTGACATTCTCGGACCTCGCAATTCTTGAGCGAAGGCTTCTGAGGCTCAAAGACCAGTTGAAATCGGCCAAGTCAATCGAGCGCCCCCCACTTCAGGCCGAGGAGAGCCTGCTGGAGGAAATCAAGCAGGGCCTTGAGAACGAGGTGCCTATCAGGGATCAGGCTCTCTCGGATGACCAGCGCAGGTTTCTTTCGGGATACCAGTTCCTCACGGCGAAGCCGATGCTCCTGGTGGCCAATCTCGGCGAGGACCAGATTTCCCGGGCGGCCGAGATCGAGGCCGAGCTTTCGCACAAGCACCCGCATTTTGCGGTTCTATCCATGTGCGCACGACTGGAGATGGAGTTGCTGGAACTCGACCGGGATGACGCCGCGGAGTTCCGCCTTGCCGCAGGCGCTGCAGAAGGCAGTGTCGAGCGGGTTGTCACGGAATGCCTGAGCTTGCTCGGTCTTGTGGCTTTCTTGACCACAGGGCCTGACGAGACCCGCGCGTGGACTATCCAGCGCGGCACGCTGGCCCCCCATGCAGCCGGCAAGGTCCATTCGGATATCGAGAAAGGTTTCATACGGGCGGAAGTAATCACCTATGACGACTACGTAGCGTGCGTCACTGAACACGAGGCACGCAAACGCGGCCTTCTCAGACTGGAAGGCAAAGACTACGTCGTGCAGGACGGCGACGTAATCAACTTCCTTTTCAACGTGTAGTCCGGACCTCTTCCGGACGTCCTGCCTCTGTCGCCAGTCCCGGATGCCGTGACCAGGAGTCTCCCCCGTGGGTGTGCCCCGGCGGTGCCTGACATAGCTCCGTGGCCGGCTCTCTACGGCATGCTCAGGTCACTGACGATGCTGTCTGCCGGAATGTGGGTGCCCTCTCCGAGAATGCACCTGCTGACACTGCTGTGAGGACCGACAACGCATCTGTCGGCGAGAACGCTGTCTCGAACGCTGCCCCGTTCGGATATCGTGCAGCCATTCCACAGCACGGAGCGGTGCACGATCGCATCTTCCATGATTGTCGTTCCCGGACCGATTACCACCGGCGGCAGCAGCGTCGCCGACGGGTCCACGACCGCATCGGGGGCGACCAGGATGCGGGCATCTGTCGCGTGCCCGTTGCTGTCCTCTCCGGATTCGATTAGGTCGGCAAGGTCCAGGTTGAGCCTCCTGTACTTCTCGGGAGTGCCGATGTCTATCCAGTATGCGTCAGATTCGTGGGCGTAGAACGGCGACCCCGCCTTCAGGAGCGACGGGAACACGTCGGTCTCGAACATGACGAAGCCCTCATTCATGTGCCCCAGCACGCCTGGCTCCAGCACATAGATGCCCGCATTGATGGAATTGGCGGAGGTCGCCCCGGGCCCGGGCTTCTCGATGAATCTCCTGATGCTGCCCTTCTCGTCTGTTTCCACGACACCGTACTGCGAAGGGTCCTCGACCGGTGTCAGTGCGATGGTCGCGATGGCCTTGCGAGCGCGGTGAACCGCAATCACTTCGTCCAGCGGGATTGTCGTGTAGACATCGCCGTTGTACACGATGAACGTGTCATGCAGGCTTCCCTCCAGCTTCTTGACCGCTCCAGCAGTACCGAGTGGTTCATCTTCGACCGAG
>JAUVYD010000132.1 GCA_030603265.1 Dehalococcoidia bacterium | reverse complement strand
ATCTACCAGGCGATAGAACGGCTGTGGGACTATCCATGGTCCATCACTACAACTGACTCAAAGGAGGTGGCACTCCTTCGGTAACATTTCTAAATGAGTGAGCGGCCCCTCTTCGGTAACATTCTTGTATGAGTTGACACGACAGGCAGGTCGCGTCTGTCCCGTGGGTCGTTCCGAGGGGCCGTTGACCTTGCCGGAATGGCGGCGCACCATGTGCCGCGAAGTGCGCGGACAGGAGGCTGATGGTGGCATTCGTTGCTGTTGCGAAGAAGGACGAGATACCTGAAGGGACGATGATAGCCGTGGAGGCCGGCGGCAGGAAGCTGCTCGTGGCGAACGTCGGCGGCGGCCTGCACGCGATGGACGCGACCTGCTCCCACATGGGTGGCGACCTCACGAAGGGGAAGCTGGAGGGCAGCGTTGTGACCTGCCCGAGGCATGGAGCACAGTACGATGTGACAACGGGGAGGGTGGTGAAGAACGTCGGCTTCGCCGTGAAGGCGCTCATGGCCGGCAGGTCGGCCGGCGACCTCAATAGCTACGAGGTTGTGGTGGAGGGGGGTGATGTGAAGGTCAGGATCTAGTTCGGTTCCTTGTTCCCGAACTTGCAGTTGGCGTACCCTCCGTCGTACCTGTACGGAGCGGGTTCTCACTGGCGCTGTAGACGGGTCCGGCGGCGTCTCCCTCGTCTCCGGGCCGTCCGGCATGACACTCCTTTTCAGCGCTGCTGTGCCGGTTCGTCGCACGGGAGTATTGCAACCAGTTGCAATTGCACATGGTGGCATGTAAACTTGCCGCCACGTAGTCAGATGTGTCCGGCGCAGCCGCACCGGCGGGCGTCCGCCGAACGAGTGTGCTTGGCTGCCGTTATGACCGATCGCAACAGCAATGAATCCATCACGCTGCGAAAGCACCCGGGACGACGTTGACTGGGCGGCCGCGTGGCGCGAGCATCTCCTGCGCAGCGGACTGGAGGCGAACCTCTCCCGCGTGGGGCTCTTGCCGGAGGAATTCTGGACACGGTTCGGTGGCTGGGTGCAGAGGCTGTCGAGGAACGGCTATCCCGGTGTTCTGCTCGAGCGCGTCATGGCGCTCGTCCAGCAGGGGGACAGCGTACTGGATGTTGGCGCAGGCGCGGGCACGTACGCACTGCCGCTCGCTCGTGTTGCATGCCAGGTCACTGCGGTCGAGCCTTCTCCCGTGCAGGCCGGTCGCCTTGCGGCTGGAGTCCGGCAGGAAGGCCTGACTAATCTCAGTATTCTTCCCCATTGCTGGGAGGAGGTGGACCCCGCAGAGGTGGGTGTCCACGATCTCGTCCTGGCCGCACATTGCTTCCAGATGCACGATATCCGTGCGGCCCTCAGCAAGATGTGCCGGGTGACGCGGCGCTCTCTCATCCTCATCCACGCGGCCGACAACGACCTCACCGATACGTTCCGTACTGTACTTGGAGTCGAGCCGGGGCCTAACTACATCTACCTGTACAACACCCTGTGCCAGATGGGATTCTGTCCGGACGTCGACATCGTCACGAGGACATACCGCGTGCCGCTGGAGACCCAGATGGACATGTTTCGCTGTAACCCGGGACTGAGCGAAGACCAGTGCCGGCGACTGTGTCACCACCTGGAGGGCGAGAGCCGAGTCTCCCTTCTGGATGGGCAGCCCTCGATGGAACGCCGCCACAGCGACGCCGTCATACACGTCAGCATGTAGCACTGGAAAGGAGTCGATCGATATGAAGAAACCCGTTCTCTTGTCCACCGCACTGGCCGTGCTGGTGCTTCTCTCCGCAGTCGCGGGATGCGCCGCCGAGCCTGTCACCCCACCACCGTCATCTGACGAGCCGGCAGAGGCGCCGTCCGACGCCGGCGAGGCAGAGGCTCCCACGGAGGAAGTCGTGCTTCGTGTGGGCTCCACCAAGCCGTTCAAGACCACGAACAGGTTCGCCGACTACTGGTACGGGGTCCTCTCAAACCTGACCACGCACGATAGCCTCATCAAGCTCGGCCCGGACATGAAGCCCGTGCCATGGATCGCGCGGGGCTGGACCGTCTCCCCGGACAGCAAGACCTTCACGTTCACCATTGACGACAATGCCACGTGGCACGATGGCACTCAAGTGACCGCCGAAGACGTCGCGTTCTCGATTGAGTACTACCGCGAGCGCGTCCCGCAGGCGGGCTGGATGAAGGAGGTTGTCGAGAGCGTCACAGTCGAGGGCAATGACGTAGTCCTCTCTCTCTCCCGCCCCTACGGGAACCTGCTGACCGAGTTCATGACCTACTCCATTGTGCCGGAGCACATATGGAGCAGCGTGGAAGACCCGCTCACATACGAGGGGGACGACCGCGTCATCGGCTCCGGCCCGTTCACGATTGTCAGCTGGGACGAAGCCGCGGGCAAGTTCGTCTTCGAGGCGAATGAGGACTACTTCCAGGGGAAACCGGCCGTCGACCGGCTGGAGGTCAGCGTCTTCCGCAACATGGATGCGCTCGTGATGGCCCTCTCACGGGGCGAGATAGATACGTGGTGGGACTACTCGGGCGAGTTTCCGTACACGCATATTCCCCCGTTGCTCAAGTCCGGTGATGTGAAGTTCGCGTCCGCGACCTTCCTCGGGGTACCGGTGGCGCTCGGGTTCAACCTTGAGCGCGAGCCCCTGAGCGACATCGCCTTCAGGCAGGCAGTCTCGCTGGCCATAGACTACCAGCAGATTGCCGACCTCGTGTTCGCGGGCTATGGCTCCGTACCCACCTACGGCTTCATCCCGCCGACCCACTCCAATTTCAATGATTCCATCCCGCGGATGGAGTTCAACACGGAGAAGGCCGGGGAGTTGCTCGATTCCCTTGGGCTGGTGGATGTCGATGGCGATGGCGTTCGTGAGGACGCTGATGGCGAGGAGATGGTCCTCACTCTGCTCACGCGCGGCGATAAGACCAGCATTGTGCGGACGACCGAGATGGTGGCCATGAACCTGCGGGATGTCGGCATCGCCAGCACCGTCAAGGCGGTGGACAGCTCCACATGGGTTGCCACCAAGGAGCAGATGGACTTCGACCTCGTGTTCTTCCGCGCGACCCCGTGGGGCACCCTGATGCATGCGGGCAGCGCGTCCGGCTACTTCGACGTCCGCAGGACGGGTGCCGGCGTACTGCACAACCTGGATGTTGAGGAGTACCTCGAGACCTGCGATGCACGCCTCTCCACCGCCATTCCGGAGGAGCAGGAGGCGCTGGACAGGACTCTCCAGGAGCTTCACCAGCAGTACCTGCCGGGCATCGCGCTCGTCTGGATTGACAGCGTCTACCCGTACCGCGAGGGTTGGGGGAACTGGACCATCGACCACATCTACGGCGGTGTGGTCAACAGCTTCTCCTGGTTCACGGTGACGAAGGCAGCGGAGTAGACTTGTGCAGGGGCCGGCTACGCCGGCCCCTGCAGAGACACGTGGAACGACACGAGCACCCTTCAGCAACTCGAGCTGCCAGGGCGGTGAGGTACCTCATCGCCCTGGCCGTTGTCGTGTCGCTCAACTTTCTGGTGCCGCGCCTGATGCCCGGTGACCCCCTCATGAACATCGTTGGGGAGGAGGCTTACTACGGCTCAGGGGGGGCGCTGGAGGAACTCAGGGCAGACCTGGGACTCGACCAGCCCATGCACGTCCAGTACGGACGCTATCTTGTGGGCATCGCGACCGGCGACTGGGGCTACTCGTACCTCTACCTGCGGCCGGTGTTTGAGTCCATTGCACTGCACCTCGGCTGGACGCTGGCGCTGATACTCCCCGCCGTGCTTCTCGCGGCTGTGATTGCCGCCGTGCTCGGCGGCATCGCGGCGTGGTACCGAGGGTCGCGCCTCGACGCCGGCCTCACCGGCGCCTTCCTTCTGGCGTACTCGATGCCGCACTACTGGTTGGCCATGCTCGTGCTGTTCGTCTTCAGCTTCCAGCTTGGGTGGTTTCCTCTGGGGAAGGTCACGTCCGGCGGCGCGTCGGGCTTGTCGTAC
The DNA here is from genome assembly GCA_030603265.1 of Dehalococcoidia bacterium. GTDB lineage: Bacteria > Chloroflexota > Dehalococcoidia > GIF9 > AB-539-J10 > SKVJ01. The sequence goes on along the minus strand of JAUVYD010000132.1, from coordinate 1,015 downwards.
GTGCTGGATGTCGGCTGGCACATGCTCCTGCCCCTGGCGGTGGTGACGCTGTTCAAGGCGGCGTATGACTTCCTCATTGTCCGCAGCTCCGTCGTGTCCATCTACGGCGAGGACTATATCCTGATGGCCCAGGCGAAGGGCCTCTCGCGCATGGCTGTGCTGTTCAAGCATGCCCTGCGGAATGCCATGGCGCCTTTGCTGACGGTCACAGCCATCCAGTTCGGCGCGGTGTTCTCCGGGACCCTGCTCATCGAGGTCGTATTCTCCTGGCCGGGCATGGGGACGCTCATCTACGACGCCATCGGGGCGCGTGACTACCCGCTGCTCCAGGCCGCGTTCCTCATCGTCGCGGTCTGCGTGCTCCTCGCGAACTCCGTGGCCGACCTGCTCTATCCCAGGCTGGACCCGAGGACGAAGTAGGGAATGAGGGTGAGGGCGTTTGTCGGCAGGAACCGGGCCGCCGCCGTGGGGGCCTGCGTGCTTGTACTATTCCTTGCAGGCACCGTGCTGGCGCCCGTCATCGCGCCGCACGACCCCTGGCAGCACTTCCGGCCGTTCCTGTCTCCATCGGCCCTTCATCTCTTGGGAACCAACGACGTGGGGCATGACATCTTCTCCGAGCTGCTTGTGGGAGCCCGCGTGTCCCTGACGGTGGGCTCGCTCGCGGCGCTCCTGTCTGTGAGCCTGGGCGTGTTCATCGGCCTTCTTTCCGGGTTTCGCCGAGGTGCTCTCGACAACGCGCTCATGGGGCTCACGGACATCGTCCTCGTCATGCCTGCTCTACCCCTCGTCATTCTGCTCGCCGCGTACGTGGGGCCGAGCATCTGGAACACGATTCTCGTCATCGGTGTGGTGTTCTGGCCCTCGACCGCGCGGGTCATCCGCTCGCAGGTACTGAGCGTCCGCCAGTCCGGCTACGTGGAATCGGCCCGTGCACTCGGTGCGGGCGATGGCTGGGTGATGCGCCGCCATGTGCTGCCCAACGTGCTGCCGCTTGTGCTTACCAAGTTCGTGT
>JAUVYD010000010.1 GCA_030603265.1 Dehalococcoidia bacterium | reverse complement strand
AGAAGACTCCGTGCTGCGTCCCGGGCGTAGAGGATGCCTGTCGCGGTGGATGACGCCACTTTGAACGCATAGGGGCGTCCGTTGGCTGATTCCTCAACAGCGACCGATGTATAGGCAGTGAAGCCGGAGGATGCCGCGCGGCCGGGGCCGAAGATGGGCGGGAAACGCACGGCCCGGAAATCCACGCCGTAGCGTTGGACATAGTATTCGCCCAGGCGCTCGCTGCAGACCTTGCTCACACCGTAGAGGGTGGTCGGGTGCTGGGAGAACTCATTGGGCACAAGCTCGTGAGGCGCATCCGGTCCGAAGGAGGCCACGCTGCTGGCGTACACGACCTGTGCCACATCGAAGAGGCACGCCGCCTCGAGGACGTTGTAGCTGCCCTCGATGTTGACACGGAATGCTGCCTGTGGATATTCCTCGCTCGCGGGCGGCAGTAGCGCACCCGCATGAAAGATGATATCGGGACGTGTGTCTTTCACTGCAGCCGCCATCTGCGCCCAGTCGGCGACAGTGGCGCGAACGGCCTTGACTTCACCACCCAGTTCCGCCAGGAATGCCGCGTCGGAGCTGATGTCCAGCAGAGTCACCTCGTGTCCCGCCTTGAGAAGGAGGGGAGTGAGATACCTGCCGATGAAGCCGAATCCGCCCGTGATGAGGCTTCGTGTCATGTCTTCTCCTTGCTGTCGCTCGCTGCGGCCGGCTGTGTGCAGGCTAGTCTGACGCTCCAGCGGCGCTGTTGCCCTTGTCGCTGCCCTGTGGAATCGGCTTGGTAAGCCCGATACGTGTGTAGTACTCCTCGGGTATGTTCGCAGGGTCCTTGTAGAAATACAGCGTGCAGGGCGCCTGGGGATTGTCGGGGTCGTAGTCCGCTACCAACCGTGTCGGCACGCCCGTCGCCTGCATCGCAACCAGCTCGTGCCAGACAGTGCAGTGCAGACAGTAGTAGGAGACGTTCTTCTTGCCCCATGACCAAGGATAGGCCTGCCTGGTTGTACCCAGATTGAAGGGGGGCTCGGTTCGCGCGGGGGTGCCGTCGACCTCTCCACCGCGGCGCATCCTGCCGCCGGCGCCACACGGGTCCAGGGAGATGACGAAGCGGTCCTGCTCCTCTCGCACGGTGATGTTGCCCTGCTCTCCGGGACCCGAGCGGTGGGCCCTCATCTGTTCCGCATACCATTGCACCAGCTGCCTCTTCGTCTTCAGTCCTTTGAGCTGGTTCAGGAAGACCGCGTTGATCTTGTCTTTCGAGTAGGCGAGCACTTCGGGTAGTCTCTCTTCCCCGCAGTTGTCAGCTATCCACGTCAGCAGGCCATAGACCCAGTCACAGTAGAGGTCGTGGAGTCCCTTGCCCTCTATCTGGACGTAGTCGATGAGTGCGAGCGCCGTCCCGGTGTCCCCGGCCTTGACGGCCTCTCGGAGCCTGTCGTAGGAGCTTATGCCCAGCTCCTCGATGGGCTCGTCTACTCTCAGCGGACGGCCGAGTAGTTCCCTGTCTATCTTCAGCATCTCTCAGCCCCCCGCTTTCACTGTGTCAGCGATTTCCTTGAACTCGGCTTCGGTCAGCTGTCTCTTGGAGTCATGGGAGAACTGCTTGACGCGTCGAAGTACCTCTGCGCCCTGGTCGTTGTCCAGCTCGATGTCCAGAGCCTCGGCCCAGATTGCGACTGAGTCGATACCGCTCTTCTTGCCCATGACGTAGCGGGGTTCGCGGTGGCCGACCAGCGCTGGCAGCACGGGCACCGTCTCTGTCGGGTATTGCTTCCTGCTGTTGCGGTGCCAGCTCACGACCATGCCGGACTCGACGTCGTACGTGTCCTCACCGACGAACGGGCGGTTCGGGCCTGTCCCTGCAAGTTCTCGCACAAGGCCGGAGAGCTCGGTAAGCATGTCGTACCTGATGCCGGCGTCCACGCCGTAGAGGATGCGGAGCGCCATCACGGTCTCCTCCATGGGGCAGTTGCCGCCGCCCTCGCCTATGCCGGTAATCGTTGAATGGATGACTTCTCCGCCCTCCAGCACGGACATTATGGTGTTGGCGATCGCCATGCCGAAGTTGTTGTGGAAGTGCACCTCAAGCGGCTTGGCAATGTGCTTCCTGATGGTGCGTGTGTAGTAGGACGCACCGTGTGGCGACAGGACGCCGAACGTGTCCACGAGCCCGAGGGCATCCATGTGCCCCTCGGCGGCGACGCGCTCGATAAGCTTCAGGAACCAGTCGATGTTGGACCGCGTGGCATCTACCGGGAAGAACGACACGTAGAGCCCCTGCTCGTGAGCGTAGCGTGTTGCCTTGATGGAGAGGTCGATGGCTTTCTCCATCGGCCACTTGTAGGAATGCTCGACCAGGTGCTCCGAGGAGGGTATCTCGATGGTGACGCCATCTACGCCGCAGTCGACAGCGCGCTTAACGTCGTCAATCATGCAGCGGCTGAGAACGAATATCTCGGGGCCAAGCTTGCGCTTCACTATCTCCTTGATGGCGGCCTCGTCGTTCGGTGACACGGCGGGAGTGCCCGCCTCTATGCGGTGTATCCCCGCCTCGGCAAGCTTCTCGGCTATCCGTATCTTCTCGTCCCTGGTGAAGACGATGCCTGCCTGCTGCTCTCCGTCGCGCAGAGTGACATCGTGTATGCGCAGCCTGGCAGGAGGATTGAATCCGTCCGTTACCTCGTCAACGAAGTTCCACGGGCTGACGAACCAGCTGTCGGATTTCCAGGGCTCTTGTGTGCTTGGCATGTTCCTTCTCCTTCGGGTTGTCGGGCATGCCAGGAGCCTGTCGGAATAACCACACTGACGGTGAGGCTACACAGCACAGGGTAGGGTTGGTGCGCCACTTCGCGAAGGCCGGGGCTGCGTATTCATCTCAACTGCGCCCCATGGCCGAGCTGCTCCCTTCGTACCAATGCCGAGGGGGGGCTGTTTCTCCGATAGGCTCCTAGGGAATCCGCTGCACTTTCAGTGTATTCGTGTTACCCGGGATGCCGGATGGCACGCCGGCGGTCATCACCACGAGGTCGCCGGAGGCTGCCAGCCCGACTTGTTGCACGGTCTCAATGCCCTGCTCAAATAGCTGCTCAATGGACGCGGATTGCCTGGCGATGTGGGGGGTGAGGCCCCAGACAAGTGCGAGCCTCCTCAGGACGTGTTCGTGGGGCGTGATGGCGAGCACCGGGCACCGGGGGCGGTACTTGGCGACGCGCATTGCCGTGCTGCCGGAGGTTGTGAACGCGAGTATCGCTGCGGCCCCCAGGCGTTCTGCTATGTTGCACGCGGCGAAGCTGATGGCGTCGTCCGGCCGGGGAATCACCGACTCCAGCTTCTGCGACAGGATACTGTGGTGCGGGAGCGCAGCCGCGGCTTCGGCGGCGATGCTGTCCATCATGCCCGCAGTCTGGACGGGGAAGCTCCCGATCGCCGTCTCCTCGGACAGCATGACGGCATCCGCCCCGTCGAAGATGGCGTTTGCCACGTCACTTGCCTCGGCCCTTGTGGGTCGTGGCGCGTAGACCATCGACTCCAGCATCTGGGTCGCAACGATGACAGGCTTGCCGGCTGCATTGCACTTGGCGACGATGGTCTTCTGTTCAATGGGGACTCTCTGGAGTGGCACCTCGACTCCGAGATCGCCCCTCGCGACCATGATGCCGTCGGCTGCGGCGATGATCTCGTCGATGTTACTGAGTGCCTCGCGTCGCTCTATCTTGGCGATGACCGGAACATCGGCGTTGCGCTCACGGATGAATTCCTTCGCCCTGGCCACGTCGGCGGCGTTGCAGATAAACGACAGGGCGACGAAGTCGATGCCATGGTCAAGGCCGAACTCAAGGTGGCGAAGGTCCGCGTCCGTCACGGCCTCCGTGCTCAGTTTGACCCCGGGCACATTGATGCCTTTCATCTGAGTCAGCAGCCCGCCGGTCACAATGAGGCAGCGGATGTCGGTCTCCGTTGTGTCGAGTACCTCAAGCCGGATAGTCCCGTCGTTGACGAAGATGGAGTCTCTCCGCCTCACATCCCCGGGAAGTGACTCGAGTGTGACGGAGACACTGTGCTCGTCTCCGAGGATGGCCTCACTGGTCAGGACTATCTCCTGACCCTCCTTGAGCCAGACCTTCTCCGTCTTGAGTTTCCCGGTGCGTATCTTCGGCCCGGGCAGGTCCTGCAACACTGCAAGAGGTCTGCCGAGCGCGGCGGAGGCGCGACGGACTCTCTGGATTCGTTGGGCATGCTCTTCGTACGTGCCGTGGGAGAAGTTGAGGCGCGCGACGTCCATGCCTGCCCGAGCGAGTTTCTCGATGATGGCGCAGGACTCGCTCGCCGGACCTATTGTGCAGACTATCTTGGTCTTGCGTTGCATGGTGTTTCTCTTTTCCCACCCACGGTACCCGCTGTGGTGGTGGAGTTGTTTGGAACAGTCTAGCTACCACCGATGGCAGCGTCAACAGCAGGGGCGCCGCGAGCGGTTGTTGCACGGCAGGAGGGATGTTTGTTAGGTACTTCCGTGGTCGTGCAGGGAACCCCCTCTTGTATTTCCGCTGTAGCCGCGCAGCGCGGCGTTGACGGCCTCTCTCTCCGCCCGTAGAATGTCGGGTCATGTACGAACGCACGATTCTCGACAACGGTTTGACTGTCATAACCTGCCCGATGCCTGAATCCCGCTCTGTGGGCGTTGCCCTTGCCGTTGGCACCGGTTCATGCTTTGAGCGTGAGCAGGAGGCCGGCATCTCGCATTTCATCGAGCATCTTTGCTTCAAGGGCACGACTCGCCGTCCGACCGCAAAGGATATCAGCGCCGAGATAGAAGGAGTGGGGGGAATACTCAACGCGAGCACCGGCAGGGAGGAGACGATCTATTGGGCGAAGGTGACGAGGGCCCACATGACGACTGCCATAGACCTCCTCTTCGACGTTGCTACTGGCTCGCTGTTTGTGGAGGAGGAGGTTGAGAAGGAGCGGCGGGTTGTCATCGAGGAGATCAACATGAGTCTTGATATTCCGCAGCATCGGGTGAGTCTGCTCATCGATAGCCTGCTGTGGCAGGAGCAGCCGCTGGGGAGAGATATTGCGGGCAGCAAGGAGTCCGTCGCGTCGATAGGGCGAGCGGCAATGCTGGCCTACATGGCGCGGCAGTACCGCGCAGGCAGCATGGTGGCGTGCGTCGCCGGCAACGTGATACACGAGGATGTCTGCAACGAAGTAGCGGGGCGCTGCCGGGGTCTCGTGCCGGGGCGACCGGACCGTGTCTACAAGGTGGACGGCTGTCAGGTCGAGGCGAGGATTGGAGTTGACCGTCGTGATGGTGAGCAGGCCCATATCTGTCTGGGCGTGCACGGCGTGTCCCGGCTGGACGAGAGGCGTTTCGCGGTGGATGCGCTTAACGTTGTGTTGGGGGGTGGGATGAGCAGCCGGTTGTTCACCGAGATTCGTGAGAAGCGCGGACTCGCGTACGACATCCACAGCTACGTCGAGCACTTCGTGGATGCAGGTTCGCTGGTCGTGTATGCCGGAGTTGACCCGTCCAGGGCCGAGGAGTGCATCAGGGCGGTGGTCGAAGAGCTCTCGAAACTGCGGGAGCCGGTGGGGGAAGTTGAGTTGCGCAGGGCGAAGGAGCTGTCCAAGGGGCGGCTTGAGCTGCGCCTTGAAGACACGCAGAATGTGGCGCTATGGCATGGCGCCCAGGAGCTGTTGAACGGCGAGATACTCTCAGCTGACGAGGTGGCGCGGCGCATCGAAGCCGTGACCGCCGAGGACATCGCTTCTGTGGCCCGCGAGTTCCTGTCGAACAAGGGGCTGAATCTCGCTGTCGTGGGACCTGTGACGGCAGACCTGTCCGGCGACCTGTTCTCGATGTGAAATGGCGACCAGGAGTCTGTCGGAATAGCCACACTGACGGTGAGGCTACTCAGCGTAGGGCAGGATTGGTGCGCCACTTCACAAAGGCCGAGAGTGCGCGAAGCGCGAAATGTAGGGGCAGGCCTCTGCGCCTGCCCGTGGTGGGGGCGATGGATGCAGGTGGAGGTGTTGGTGCAGCCAACCGCCGACGGTGCACAAACCCGTGGCGGGCGGACCCGGAGGTCCGCCCCCACAATGGGAAAACCCCCAAACCCGACGGGCAGGCATGGGAGCCTGCCCCTACAGGGGACCACCACGGTACCACCCTTCCATCGGCGGGCGGACACGGAGGTCCGCCCCTACACCAGGGGACTCGACCGTGAATGGAGATAATGGGTGGCGTGTCAACGGCGCGACATGGCCAAGCTGCTCCCTTCGTACCAATGCAGACGGGAGCTGTTTCTCCGACAGGCTCCTAGGCCGAACGTGACGAAGGGCCGCGGTACCGCGGCCCTTCGTGTGTGGCGGTTTGGAAAGGAGTCTAGTACTCGGGGTAGCCGCCGGGCGGCATGCCCATGCCCATACCCTTGTCCTTCTCGGGGAGGTCCGTAATGAGACTCTCCGTGGTGAGAATCATGTTGGCGATGCTGGCAGCATTCTGGAGGGCGGAGCGCGTAACCTTCAACGGGTCGACGATGCCTCGTTCAACCATGTTGATGTCGAGCTCGTCCTTCAGCGCATCATAGCCCACGCCCTGCGGGCTGTTCTTGACGTGGTTGACGATGACGGATGCTTCCCTGCCGCTGTTTGCCGCGATGCAGCGCATCGGCTCTTCGAGAGCGCGCCTCAGTATCGCAAGGCCGGTCGCCTCGTCGCCGGAAAGGTCCAGCTTGTCGAGGGCCTTCGCAGCGGCAAGCAGAGACACTCCGCCACCGGCGAGGATGCCTTCCTCGACGGCTGCCCTGGTGGCGCTGAGCGCGTCCTCTACCCTGTGCTTCTTCTCTTTGAGTTCAACTTCCGTGCCTGCGCCGACCTTGATGACGGCCACGCCGCCGGCCAGTTTGGCGAGTCGCTCCTGCAGCTTCTCCTTGTCATAGTCGGAAGTGCTGGAATCGATCTCGGCGCGTATCTGCTTGATGCGTGCCTCGATGTCCTCTGCCTTGCCCTTGCCCTCGACAATCGTCGTGTTGTCCTTGTCGGCGACAACCTTGCGGGCGCGTCCGAGGTCCTCAAGCGTGACGGAGTCGAGCTTGCGGCCGACTTCCTCTGAGATGACCTTGCCGCCGGTGATGACTGCGATGTCCTGCAGCATGGCCTTGCGGCGATCGCCGAAGCCCGGCGCCTTCACAGCGAGTGGACTGAGGGTGCCCCTGAGCTTGTTGACGACAAGCGTCGCGAGAGGCTCACCATCGATGTCCTCCGCAATGAGGACGATGTTCTTGGTCGTCTGGACCATCTTCTCGAGCGTCGGAAGAACGTCGTTGAGCGCCGAGATTTTCTTGTCCGTGATGAGGATGTAGGGGTCCTCGAGTTCGACGCGCATCAGCTCGGCGTTGTTGATGAAGTAGGGGCTGATGTAGCCGCGGTCGAACTTCATGCCCTCGACGAACTCGGTCTCGAACTCCAGTCCCTTGCCTTCCTCGACGGTTATGACGCCGTCCTTGCCGACCTTCTCCATGACATCTGCGATGAGGTCGCCGATCTCATTGTCCACTGCGGACAGTGCGGCAACCTGGGCCACCTGTTCCTTGCCCTTCACAGGAATGGCGACGCTCTTGAGCTCAGCAACGACGGCTGCAACACCCCGCTCGATGCCCCTCTTGAGGGACTGCGAGTCGGCCCCTGCCGCGATGTTCTTGAAACCCTCGTTCACGATGGCCTGTGCCAGTATGACCGACGTGCTGGTGCCATCACCGCACTGGTCGTTTGTCTTGGTTGATGCTTCCTTCACGAGCTGGGCGCCCATGTTCTCGAAGGGATCGGGTAGTTCGATTTCCTTCGCGATTGCCACGCCGTCGTTGATGACGGTAGGCGGGCCGAATTTCTTGTCGAGGGCGACCGGGCGACCGCGCGGCCCAAGTGTCACACGGATTGCATCGGCCAGCGTGTCGATGCCTGTCTTGAGCTTCTTGCGTGCCTCTTCGCCGAAGAGTACTTGCTTAGCCATTACATTTCCTCCTGATTATGATTTCTTGGCGAGGATGTCGCTCTCGCGCATGATGACGAGTTCGTCCTCTTGTTCCTTGAACTCTGTGCCTGCGTACTTGGAGTAGATGACCTTGTCACCGACTTTCACGTCCATCGGCAGCCTCTTGCCGTCATCCGTGAGCTTTCCGGGTCCAACCGCGATGATTTCACCCTCCTGGGGCTTCTCTTTCACGGTATCAGGGAGGACGATTCCTCCTTTGCTGACCTCTTCTTTGGGAGCCGGCTTGATGACGACCCTGTCTCCAAGGGGTACGAGTGTGGCCATAATGCCTCCTTTGCTCTAGTCGGGTTAGCACTCGACTGCTAAGACTGCTAAGAAGTATAGCACAAGCGTGCGGGGCTGCAAGTCGCCGCCGTTTCCCTTGATTTCTACACTGCACCGTGTATAGACTGTGCATAAGCGCGATGACGAATGCTCAGTGGAATCGCATACGCATCAGGGCACTGAGGCAACATCTGGGTCTGACTCAGGTGGGGATGGCTGAGCACCTGGGAGTCCGTCAGCAGACGGTCAGCGAATGGGAGACCGGCCAGTACGAGCCGCGGGGAACGTCCGTCACGCTATTGGGGATGGTCGCGGAGCGCAGCCGCTTCGACTACGGTGTGGAGAAGCCCGGAAGGAGCTGACCCCTTTTTTTTGACCATGGCTACACGGAAGCGGATAACGGTGCCGGAGAGCGAGTTGACACTGCTCTGGAGCCAGCTCGCCGGTGAGAGGATGACCAGCGAGGAGGGCGAGCGGATTCGAGTGCTCCATCCGGGCCTGTGCGCTGGAGGCGGAGGGCCTGACTTCAAGGGCGCCGTTCTTGTATTCGGAGACGCGCAGGTGGTGAGGGGTGATGTTGAGATACATGTGCGCGAGGAAGACTGGCACAGGCACGGCCACGATACCGATCCCGCCTATTGTGCCCTTGTGTTGCATGTTGTCGGGTCCGCGAGAGGGGCAAGGCGGACCCGGCTGAGCGACGGCCGGACCGTGCCCGTGATGGTCCTGGGGCGTGCGAGGCACATTCGCTCCGGAATTGGACTGCCTTGTGTTGATGTCGCGGATAGAGACATCGGGGCCGCTCTCGCGGTTCTCAGGGCTGCGGGTATCGAGCGGCTGCGGCTGAGAGCCGCGCCTGTCGAAGAAGAGCTGCTTGGTGACGATGTGGGACAGGTTCTGGGCCGGCGCATCTCAAGGGCTCTTGGCTATTCCTCGAACTCAAATGCCCTGGAAGAGCTGGGGCGGCGAGTGTGTGTGGGTGAGGTGCGGTCTGCGTTGCTGGCGGACAGCGTCGAGGGGCGCAGAGCCCGTATCGTGGGCATGGCAGGGCTGCTGCCGAGCCAGCGAAGGCGCGCGGGTCTCACGGTGCAGGGTGACGTGCCGGTGTGGGAAGACGTGTGGCGGGGTCTGGCGTCGCAACCGGCCGGAATGGACCCGTTGGCATGGAGATTGCACGGCGTATACCCGAACAATTCCCCCGTGCGGCGCGTCGTGGCATTCGCAGACCTGTTCCCCCGGCTCGTGGCTCTTGACGAGTTCGGAGAGGCCGTGGCCCGGGGGTGCTTCCTCGGCGTCGGTCCCTCGCCCCTGGCCCTGGAACGGCAGCTCGTTGTGCGGGGCGATTGCTACTGGCGCACACACTACGATTTCGGCCTCATGACCAGGGATTCGGACCTGCTGGGCCTTTCGAAGGCGCGAGGGCTTGTGGTCAATGCGCTGGTGACGTGTCTGTATGCGCGGGCGTGTGTGCTTGCCGACGCCACGCTGAAGCGGGCGGTCCTCGAGCTGTTCTGCCGGTATCCGGCTCCGGATCCAAATGCCCTGACCAGGCACATGAGGCGGCAACTCGGGCTCGGTCGGAGGAGCATCTCTGCTGCTGTCGAACAGGGCTTGCTGCATGTGCTCACGCGGTACTGCCGTGAGGGACTCTGCTTCGCCTGTCCGTTCGGCCGGCAAGCCGGTGGCGCGATAGCGTCCGCGGGATCGGGTGGGGTGCCGGGAACCACGCCTGACCTGAATGGGTTCCATTCGCCCGGGTGATTTGCAGGCAGGTTCAGCCGGCAAGGCCTCCGCACAGTGGCGTTTGGACGTGGCATTCGTGGAGTGGTCGGTCGGACTGAACACAGCTCTTGTGACCCCGATAGACAGGTTGCAGTCGGAGGCCGCAGCCCCCTTGCGCCATCAGGCGTGTCAGGATTAGAGTTGTGCTCGTGCTTCGCCTGCAGACCATCTTCTGGAGCATGGAAGAGACTTCACTGTACGCTTTCGTGTTGGGTTCGCAGTGCGGATTCAGCGGCGTGATTGCTGCAGGCCGCTGGGTCGGCGGGCGTGGCTCTCGTAACGAAGGAAGCCCGGGGACTGTGCTGCCCGGGGAGGGCAGCGAGTTCACGCGACGGACCTGCTTATGAATCTGATACTGGCCCTGGGCATCATACTTGGCGCCGGGTTTGTTGCTAGCCTGGCCTCGCGGAAGGTGGGACTCCCGAGCATCACCGGCTACATCATCGTGGGAGTGCTGCTCGGTCCGTCCGCCAGTGGCGTGATTCCGGCAGGGGTGATAGCCGACCTGGACATAATCACAAGCATCACCCTTGGCGTCGTTGCCTACCTCATTGGCGGCAGCCTGAGGCTCGAGTCGCTGCGAGGATTGGGCAAGAGCGTCGCATGGATTACTCCCCTGCAGAGTCTCGGGGCCGCGATACTCGTCACCGCAGTTGTGGTGCTTGTCGTGGGCGCAATTCGGCCGGAGGCTCCCTTCTGGCAGTTCACGTTTCCCCTGGCCCTGATAGTAGGGGCCATCTCTTCCGCTACTGCACCGGCTGCGACGATGGCTGTGGTCAGAGAACTGCGCGCCAAGGGGCCGCTGACGACGACCCTGCTGGCTGTTGTGGCGCTGGACGACGGCGTGGCCGTTGTCGCGTTTGCCGTCGCGGTGGGAGTGTGCACTCCTCTGGTCGCCATGGATGGCGGCTTCTCGTTCTACAACATGGTCGCGGTTCCCGTGCTGGAGATAGTCGGGTCAGTGGGGTTGGGCCTGGTGATGGCAGCGGGGCCGGTGTATATGGGCCGGCTTGTCAGGTCGCGTGAGGGGCGGTTGGCCCTGGTGTTTGGGACCGTGATGCTGTGCTCCGGGCTCGCCATCCAGCTTGGCCTTTCGCTCATCATGGCCAACATGATGCTCGGGTTCGTTGTGGTCAACGTGCTTCGGCGCACGGACGAGCCCAGCGTTCTGGGCGAGATGGAGACAATACTGTTCACGCTGTTCTTCGTTCTGGCGGGACTGCACTTTGATCTGGCTGTTCTCAGCACAGCCGGTCTGCTGGCGCTGGTCATCGTTGTCTCCAGGTGCACGGGCAAGTACGGGGGCACCGCGCTCGGGGCAACGATCGCGGCGGCGCCTGCCGCTGTCAAGCGCTACCTTGGACTCGCGCTTCTTCCTAAGGCGGGCGTGACAGTCGGCCTGGCCCTGCTTGCGGCCGTGGAGTTCCCGAGCTTCGGTGAGCTGCTGCTCAATGCGGTCCTCGCGTCGACCATAGTGAACGAGCTTGTTGCCCCTCCTTTGACACGCTTTGCCATCGTGAAGGCGGGGGAGGCGCATCCACGGGAGTCGTAGGTATCAGCTCCGCCTCCGGGTTCCCCGGGACCACGACGAACAGGAGTGACAGCGCACCGCGGCGGTGCTACACTCGGAACTTGAGGCCGGTGTACTGCCGCAGCTGCGGGAGGTGATCTGAAAATGAGTGAGCTTCGATTCGGAGATGTGGCAGTCAGTGAAGTCATGAACACCGAGCTGCCCGTTATCGAGAAAGGCGCGGGTGTGTGCCAGGTGGCTCGCATGCTGCGGCGTGCCAGCCACCTGTGGGTTGTTGAGGAGCGGGGCAGCCGTGTCGTGCTTGGGATTGTGACTGTGCACCAGTTCATGGACCTCTTGAGTCCCATACCAGAGGGCGAGTACGCCACGGGCGTAATCAAGCCCAGGTCGCTCTATCTCGGGCAGCTCAGGACAGCAGAGGAGGTCATGAGCAGGCCCGTGGTCAGTTGCGGCCCTGCGACGAAGGTTGAGGAGGCCCTGGAACTGCTGCGCGAGAGAGATATCCGACGGTTGGCGGTTGTCGAGGGGGGTGAGATTGTGGGTGAACTCTCACCGAAAGGCATCATCGCGGCGTACTACATCGCCAGCTGTAGTATGCGCGACAGTTCATAGGCGCACCTGGCTGCTGCAGGGAGCCTCTAGGTGACTGTTTGTTCCTGCGGCGCGTGAGTGCGGCGCCTGCGTCTGCTATCATAAACGAACTCATCACGCCCCCTCTGGCGCGAAGCGCACTTGTGAAGGCTGGTGAAGCACTGTCAGCCCCTTCCGGGGAGGAGTCCCGCGGTAGTGTCGAGAAATAGGCGACCGCCGTGCGAGGGATGCCCGAAGAGGGGTAGGGAAGCACGTATGGACATCACGTCCCGAGTGAAGCAGCTGCCGTCGGAACCCGCAATCCGCATGTTCTTGAGGGCCCGTGGACTCGAAGCCAGCGGGCGAGAAGTCGTGCATCTCGAGATTGGGGAACCTGACTTCGCCACCCCTGAGCACATCGGCGTTGCAGCGAAGAAGGCCCTTGATGCCGGCCAGACACACTACTGCGACTCCCAGGGTGTACTGGAACTGCGTCAGGCAATTGCCGACAAGGTGTCGGCGATGAGGAATGTTGCAGTCGACCCCGCCGACGTGGTTGTCACCCCGGGACTCAGACCCATCCTGTTCTACGGTGCGCTCATGGCTCTGAATAGGGGTGATGAAGGCATCTACTTCGACCCGGCATTTGCTGCGTTCCCGTCAGTCATCGCCTTCGCGGGGGCCAGGGCCGTACCGGTGCCACTGCGCGGAGAGAACGGCTTCAAGCTCGACCTTAAGGCGCTCGAGGCCGCCATTACTCCGCAGACGAAACTGATCGCACTGAACTGGCCGCACAACCCGACCGGCGCGGTGCTGGACGAGCCGGACTTCGAGGTCATCGCTGACCTCGCCGTTGAACATGACCTCATGGTGCTCGCCGATGAGACATACGAAGAGATCTACTACGGCGCCAAACCGAGGAGCATTATCGAGTTTCCGCGCCTGCGAGACCGCTCCATTGTCATGAGCGGGTTCTCAAAGACCTACCGCATGACCGGGTGGCGACTTGGCTACGCCATACTGCCCCCGAGCCTGGTGGATGGGTTCACCAGGCTTACCGCCAACAGCGTGTCGTGCTCGAACACATTTGTCCAGTACGCCGCCGTCGACGCGCTACGCGGTCCCCAGGATAGCATCGCGGAGATGGTTGAGGAGTTCAGAGCGCGCCGCGATATCCTTGTCAACGGACTGAACGACATACCGGGATTGACCTGCCACATGCCTGATGGAGCGTTCTACGCCTTCCCGAATGTTACCGGCCTGGGAATGGACGATACGGAACTCGCGGATCGGCTCCTCGAAGAAGCAGGAGTGGCCACACTCGCGGGGTCGGTGTTCGGCGAACAGGGCAGGGGCTACATGCGGCTTGCCTACACAACGTCGCGGGAGAACATCCTGAAGGCGCTCGACCGAATCTCGAACTTCGTGAAGGGGCTGTAGACCGCATCTCCTGAACCGTTCCGTGCCGGGACGTCTCGCTACAGGGACAGGCCGGGCTCTACGTCCAGGCTCGGTCCGCCGGGGCTTGTGGGGCCACCGCTGAAGTAGCTGCAGGCGGCCACCATTGCGGCGTTGTCGGTGCAGAAAGACCTCGGTGGGATGAACACGTCAATCGGCGAGTCCTGTGACAGCCTGTTGCGCAGGCTGCTGTTTGCCGCGACTCCGCCGCTCAGCAGTATGCAGGTGGCGCCGAAGTCCTCCGCCGCTCTGAGTGTCTTGCCGACGAGCACATCTACGACCGCATCCTGAAAGCTGGCTGCTGCATTTGCAGCGAGGTTGGGGCGGTTGACCAGCTCCTCCCTGTGTACCAGATGCCAGAGCGCGGTCTTAACTCCGCTGAAGCTGAAGTCATAGGAGCCCGGGAGCCAGGCGCGGGGGAGAGGGAGCCTTTCCGTGGCCTGGAGCGCCGCCTTCTCAATAACAGGACCGCCGGGATAGCCCAGGGTGAGGAGCCTTGCTGCTTTGTCGAAGGCCTCACCGGCAGCGTCGTCGCGCGTCCGACCAAGCAGTTGATAGTGGCCGTGAGCCCTCATAAGCTGCAACTCGGTGTGGCCTCCCGAGACGATGAGGCAGAGGGCCGGGAATCGGGAGTCGTCCTCAGGGGGTGTGGGAAAGGCAAGCCAGTTCGCGTAGACGTGCGCCTCCATGTGATTGACTCCGAAGAGGGGTAGACCACGGCTGGCGGCCAGCGCCTTCGCGAAATTCACCCCCACCAGGAGAGAGCCCGCCAGCCCGGGGCCGTGTGTGACCGCAACTCTGTCGATGTCGTCCAGTGAGAGTCCGGAGCTGTCGAGGGCCTCCTGGTAGACGGGTACGATGGAGAGGACGTGTTGCCGGGAGGCGACCTCGGGCACGATTCCTCCATAGCGGCGGTGAATGTCTATCTGTGACGCGACGATGTTGGAGAGGATGCGCGTACCGTCCTCGACTACGGCAGCAGCGGTCTCGTCACAGGAGGTTTCGAACGCGAGTATTCTCATCTAGAACAGGTTGCGAAGTCGTGGTTTCAGGACGAAGTGCACGATCGCAAGCACAAGGGTGATTGTGAGCACGGCGGCGAAGGCTTCCTCGGAGCAGCCACGGATGGACATGCCAAGGGCGGTCCCGGCTGCCGGGGGATGCTGCATGTTAAGAACCGCCATGATGAATATCGAGAGTCCGACGGATAGAGCGTAGCACGCGAGCGTGCTGACAGTCGTAAGGTGCGGGATAGCGGCGCACAGCGAGCCGACAGCGAAGCCGATCAGGTGCCCTCCGATGAGATTCTGCGGTCGAGCGGTCAGGTCGTAGGGGCGCCCGAAGACGATGAATGCGCTCGCGCCGAGAGCCGCAATCACCACCGCGTGCTCGAGAGTGAGAAAGAGGAGAATCATGAAGGTGGTGAGTCCCGCTATGAGGCTCTGCAGGACATAAGGCTTCCACGCGGAGCGGAACTTCTCGAGACCCGAGGCGACGCTGTGGGAGCTCACGGCGCTCCTCCCGGAAGATGGCCGCGACGGTATCTGTATCTGGGGTGCGAAGCGGACAGAAAGGCAGCGGGGCTTGCTTCCATGACTGTCGGCTATTGTAGTCCTCGCGCAGGGGACACGCAAGGAAGAAACAACCGAGGCGCCTGACGCCGTGTGTGCGGTTAACCATGCCTGGCGGCTACGTGCCGTCCATGATGGCTCAGATGGGTGAAGGACGTCCTGTGGTTCGCCACGCAAGGTCGTCGGTGTTAC